>JAKZVK010000465.1:0-2975 GCA_047516085.1 Bryobacterales bacterium | reverse complement strand
TTGTCGGCCACCTCGAGCCGTGTTTGCATCCCGATCATAGGGTTCCTCGTTTGCTTGCCGGCGATGCGGTGCTACCACTGCCGACCGGGGCCTCTAGCTCGCCTTCCAAATCACCTCGGCCAGCCGCCAGCGCTTCAACTTACTAAGGGGCCGGCACTCGACGATCCGGACCCGGTCACCGGGCTTGGCGTCGCCGCGCTCGTCGTGTGCGTAGAACTTGTTCTTGCGAGTGACCACCCGCCGGTAGAGGGGATGCTGCACCCGGCGCCTCACCTCGACAACAATCGTTTTGGCCATCTTCGAGGAGAGGACGATGCCGACCTTCTCGGTCTTGCGTGTTTCGATTGCGTTGGAATCTGCCATCAGTTCGTACTCTGTTCCGCGCTTCGCTCACGTTCGCGGCGCACCGTAAGTATTCTGGCCAGGTCTCTACGAAGGGCGCGAAGCTTTTTCACCCCATCGGTCTGGCCCATCGAGATCTGGAAACGGAGCCGGAACAACTGTTCGCGGGTTTCGGTTTCCCTGGCCTCCAACTCATCGACGGCCAGAGCCCGGACATCCTCACCAGTCATACCAATGCTCCCGCACTGCGGCTGACAAACCGCGTCGGCACCGGCAGCTTTTGCGCCGCCAGATGCATGGCGCGCCTCGCCAGATCTTCGGGTACGCCTTCCATCTCAAACAACATACGGCCGGGCTTGACCACCGCCACCCACTGCTCAGGGGCGCCTTTACCCTTCCCCATGCGTGTCTCGGCCGGCTTCTTGGTGATCGGCTTGTCGGGGAAGATCCGAATCCACAACTTTCCGCCGCGCTTAATGTGGCGCATCATAGCCACACGGGCGGCTTCGATCTGGCGGTCGGTGATCCACGCCGCCCTTTCCGTCTTCAACCCGTAGTCGCCGAAGGAGAGCGACGAGCCACGCCACGCCTTGCCTCGACGTCTTCCGCGCTGTACCTTGCGGAACTTGACTCTCTTGGGCATCAACATGGCAGGGTTCCTCGTTCGTTCACACAGCGCAATCGGCCGTGATTATTCCGAACTTCCCTCCTCGGGTTTCGCATCGGCTTCGCCACCGTCGGACGGCGCGCTTTCGGCCGTTGCCGTCTCCCCTACCGCGGGCGGATCGACAGCAGGCGGATCGACAGCGGGCGGATCGACAGCGGGCGGCTCGGTAACGGGCGGCTCGGCAACCGGGACGCTGACGGACAGCGGCGGCTGCAACAGCGGGGTTCCCGCGGATGACTCGGACGCCTCGGCCGGCGGCGCTGCCGGGGCCGCCGCCACGGGCGTGGCTGCGGGAGCCGTCTCCTGCCGGCTGCGGTCGATCGTCCGGGCCGCGCGAATCCTGTCGCGCTCACGCTCGGCTGCGCTACGGGCCTCGCCCCTGCGGGCGGGCTCGGGCTCGGCCTGCGGTCCACCCGACGAGAGAGCGGCCGCTCTGTGGCCGAGGATCTCCCCGCGGTAGATCCAGCACTTCACGCCCAGAACGCCGTAGGTGGTATGGGCCTCGGTAAATCCGTAGTCAATATCGGCGCGCAGCGTCTGCAACGGAAGCCGCCCCTGCAGATACCATTCGGTGCGGGCGATCTCCTTGCCGTTGAGTCGTCCCGCAACCCAAATCTTAATGCCCTTGCAGCCGAAACGCAGTGCCGAGTCCACCGCTTTGCGCATCGCGCGGCGGAAGGCGACGCGCTTCTCGATCTGCAGAGCCACCGACTCGGACACAAGCTGCGCGTCCAACTCCGGCCGATGCACTTCCTGAATGTCGATGTAAACCTCGCGCTTCGTGCGCTCCTGGACTTCCTGCTTCAGCTTCTCGATCTCGGCGCCGCGGCGTCCGATCACAATGCCCGGACGCGCCGTGCGGATGGTGACGCGGAGCTTATTGCCGGGACGGTCCAACTCGATCGAGCTGATACCGGCCGGTCGCAGCTTTTGACGCAGCGTCGCCTTGAGACGCAAGTCCTCCTGCAGCAGCGCGGCGTAGCCCTGCTTGGCGAACCAGCGCGAGTTCCAGGTCTTGGTGTAGCCCAAGCGGAACCCGTAGGGATGAACTTTTTGGCCCATAGTCTGTTACACCCGGGGCGGCGTGCCGCCCGCCTCTTTACGCCACTTCCTCCTGCTGTTCCGGTTCCTCGTCGCGCCCGTCGTCAACCACCAAGATGATGTGTGCCAGACGGTGGATGTACCGATGCGCCCGACCCATCGGAGCCGGCCGCAGCCTCTTCAGCCGCGGGCCCTCGTTGACGTACGCCTCTCGAACCACCAGTTCGTAGACATCCATGCGGCCCGTGTTTTCCGCGTTCGCGACCGCCGACTGCAATACCTTCTCGATCTGCGGCGCGATGCGTTTGTTCGTCGTCCGCAGTAGCGTCAGCGCGTCAGTGACGCGAAGGCCCCGGATCTGGTTGATCACCAGGCGCGCCTTGCGGGGCGCGACGCGGATGTAATTCAAACTAGCCCTGGCCTGCATCGTCGTCTCGCTGCCCCTAGGAAGCCTTGCCCGTCCTGGCGCCCTTGCCACCGCCGCCGGCGTGTCCGCGATAGGTCCTCGTCGGAGAGAACTCGCCCAGCTTGTGCCCCACCATGTTCTCGGTAATGAACACCGGGATGAACTTGCGCCCGTTGTGCACCGCGATGGTATGACTCACCCATTCGGGCAGGATCGTCGAGCGTCGGGACCACGTCTTGATTACCTTCTTCTCTTTCGAGGCCTCCATGGCCTCGACCTTCTTATTGAGGTGCTCGTCGTAGAACGGCCCTTTTTTCAGCGAACGGCTCATACTGAATTCTCTCGATCCGACTACTGACCCTTCTTCTTTCCTCGCCGCGCCATGATGTACTTGTCGCTGCGCTTATTGGTGCGGGTCTTGAAGCCCCGTGTCGGCTGACCCCACGGGGTCACCGGATGGCGTCCACCCGACGACCGCCCCTCGCCTCCACCGTGAGGATGATCGACCGGGTTCATCGA
>JAKZVK010000464.1:0-8218 GCA_047516085.1 Bryobacterales bacterium | reverse complement strand
ACGCGATCAATGCCGCGCCTTTTACCGTAACGTTCACCACCGCAGCTTTTGACTGAAGCAGCTTACGGCTGTTTGAAGCCTGCTCCTGCAAGCCGGCTCCGAAGGACCCACCTTCATCTCTCGTACAGCATGACGCTCTCGCGTCTTCTTGACACAACACCGCCCCAAATCCGTACGTAAGGATTCTAACGATCGCTTGAAGCTCCGGTCCGCCGCAACTGCACGCCGCAGCACAACCGAGGCGCGGATGGGAATCCGCGGTTGCCTCTTGGCGCAAACAGACGCGTCCAACCACAGGCCCGAGCCCGGAAGGGCCTCACAATCCTAGCCCATGGATTCATCCATGGGTGTCGGTCCACAGCGCCCTCCGCCCGCCCCGAGGTTGCTTCTTGTTGCGCGCGGTCAACGACCCCGCGCAACAAGAAGCAGCCTCGGGCGAAACAAGCTGATGCAGGCGTTCGGAACCCATGGATGAATCCATGGGCTTTGATTGTTCGACCCTGGCAGGGTCGGCGGATCGACACGCATAGCCAACGAGTCCGCACACCCTCCACACCCGGCGGGTGAGCCAAGCGCAAACCCATCCGCTCTCTTCCAGTTCCACCCACCGAGTCATCAGGGCGTGACGACACACAGTCCCACTGCCTTACGGACGGATCTGGGCCGCGCTGTGGCTACCGCCGCGGGACTGATATCATGGAAGAACTGTCGCTAGTTGAGCAGCTAGGCAAGGAGTATCGCGTGGTCTGAGTAGCGAGGTCTCTTTATGTTCGAACGGTATACCGAGAAAGCTCGACGGGTGATCTTCTTCGCCCGCTATGAAGCGAGCCAATTCGGCAGTCCTTACATCGAGACAGAGCACCTGCTGCTGGGGCTCATCCGGGAAGACAAGGCGCTGGCCAACCGCTTCCTGCGGTCCCACGCGGCGGTGGAGTCGATTCGCAAGCAGATCGAGGCGCATACCACGATCCGCGAGAAGGTCTCGACGTCGGTCGACCTGCCTCTCAGCCACGAGTGCAAACGGGTGCTGGCCTACGCAGCCGAGGAGGCTGAGCGGCTCTCGCACAAGCACATCGGTACCGAGCACCTGTTGCTGGGGCTGCTGCGTGAGGAGAAGTGCTTCGCGGCCGAGATCCTTCACGAGCGCGGCCTGCGGCTGGCGACGATCCGTGAAGAGCTGGCGCGGTCGCAGTCGGAGAAACTGCTGTCGAGCCGTCCCAAGGAGAGCTCGCTGCTGGCCGAGTTCAGCCGCGACCTCACGCAGTCGGCCATCGACAACCTGCTCGATCCGCTGATCGGGCGCGAGAACGAGCTGGAGCGCGTGACGCAGATCCTGTGCCGGCGCACCAAGAATAATCCCGTGCTGATCGGCGAGCCGGGTGTCGGCAAGACGGCCATCGTCGAAGGCATGGCGCAGCGCATCGCCGATGGCGAGGTGCCGTCGTTCCTGGCCGAAAAGCGCATCTTGGCGCTCGACCTGTCGCTGATCGTGGCCGGTACGAAGTATCGCGGGCAGTTCGAAGAGCGGCTCAAGACCATCATGAAGGAGTTGATGGAGAACCAGAACGCCATCATGTTCATCGACGAGCTTCACACGCTGGTCGGAGCGGGGTCGGCCGAGGGCTCGCTCGATGCGGCGAACATCTTGAAGCCGGCCCTCTCCCGCGGCGAGATTCAGTGCATCGGCGCAACCACGCCCGGCGAGTTCCGCAAGTCGATCGAGAAAGACCGTTCGCTTGAAAGACGCTTTCAGGCTGTCAAGGTCCCGCCGCCCACTGAAGAAGAAGCCGTCCAGGTCGTCTTGGGCGTCAAGGACCGCTACGAGAAGTTCCACGCCGTCGCCTACACCGATGATTCGGTCGAGGCGTCGGTGTATGCCTCGAGCCGCTACATCCCGGACCGCCACCTGCCCGACAAGGCGATCGACCTGATCGATGAAGCCGGCGCGCGCGTCAAGCTGCGCCAGACGACGATGCCCGAGGAGATAGCCGAGGTTCACAAACGCATCAAGTTCATCGTGCACCGCATGGAGAACGCGATCGCGAACCATGAGTTCGAGAAGGCGCGCTTCTATTCCGACGAAGAGCGCAAGGAGCGCGAGAATCTGCGGGCGCTGCGCGAGAAGTACAACCTCGACGAAACCGCCACGGCGACAGTCACCAAGGACGACATCGAGGAAATCGTCGCCAAGTGGACCGGCGTGCCGATGACCGCGATCAAGGAAGAGGAAATGGCGAAGCTCCTGCGGATCGAGGAGGAGCTGCACCGCCGCGTCGTCAGCCAGGACGACGCAATCTCGGCGCTCTCCCGCGCGATTCGGCGCTCGCGCGCCGGGCTAAAATCAGCGAACCGTCCGGCGGGCTCATTCCTGTTCCTGGGGCCGACCGGTGTCGGCAAGACCGAGGTGGCCCGCGCGCTGGCCGAGTTCCTGTTCGGCAGCGAGAAGTCGCTGGTGCGCTTCGACATGTCGGAGTTCATGGAAAAGCACTCCGTCTCGAAGCTGATCGGCTCGCCTCCGGGTTACGTGGGCTACGAGGAGGGCGGCCAGTTGACCGAGCGGGTCAAGCGCGCGCCCTATTCGATCATCCTGCTCGACGAGGTGGAGAAGGCCCACCCCGACCTGTTCAATATCCTGCTGCAGGTCTTTGAGGACGGCCAGTTGACCGACGGACTCGGCAACACGGTCGATTTCAAGAACACGATCATCATCATGACCTCGAACATCGGCGCCCGCTATCTGCAAAAGCAGAAGCGCATGGGCTTCGCCGGAGGCTCGGAGTCTGCCGAGGACAAGAAGGCCGAGTCGGAGGTGCTGAACGAGGTCAAGCGCGTTTTCAATCCTGAGTTCCTCAATCGCATCGACGAGACGATCATCTTCCAGTCGCTCACCGATGAAGACATACTGCGGATCATCGAGATGATGGTGGAGCAGATCAACGAGAACCTGGGCCGCAAGGACATCCACATTCGCCTAGCGGCGGACGCGGCGCAATACATCCTCGATAAGACTTGCGGCGACCGCAACTACGGCGCCCGCCCGTTGCGGCGCGCGCTGCAGAAGTACATCGAGGATCCGCTGTCGGAGACTCTGATTCAGGGGGTTCTCGAGCGGCCGGCCGACCTCGAAATCTTCGTCGGCGAGAACGGCATGTATTACCGCTACGTCGGCAAAGACGGCGAAGAGGCCGAGGGCGAAGGCAGCGTGGCGGTCCGCGAGGCCGAGTTGTTGTACATGTTCTGAGTTGGCGGCACACGATTCAAGGCTCCACGCAAACAAGCAGTAGTGCGGCGAGGGTGCACCCGGGCTCGATCGCTCCTTCGCTACGAAGAACTTCGTGGGAATCTACAGCGAGTACCTGGGCCAACCCTTGGCCGGTAGCTTTGAGCAACTCGCAGCCGAGCGCAAGCACCAACTTCGCCAAATCTCTGGAATTCGTGGGGGTAGGGATATTTTGGTCTTTGCCGCCGATCTCAACAAGGAAAATCCTTTAATATCTATAAGTTATGTTGATATCCTGCCTATCAGTGACCAACTTGCCAACCTGGACGGTACGGCACTTGACCTCATCCTTGAGACCCCTGGCGGCTCTGGTGAAATAGCCGAAGATATAGTTCGTCTGCTCCGCAAGAAGTACAACGACATAGCTGTCATCATCCCAGGATGGGCAAAAAGCGCTGGTACTATCATTGCCATGGCTGCCGATGAGATCCTTATGGGCTCCACTTCTGCTCTAGGACCTATTGACGCTCAGCTTTCTTGGCAGGGTAAGCGCTTTTCGGCAGACGCTCTTCTGGAGGGCATGAACAAGATCAAAGACGAGGTTGCAGAGACCGGTATCCTCAACAAGGCCTACATCCCAATCCTTCAGGGTATATCTCCGGGTGAGCTTCAAAGCGCAGCGAACGCTCTCAACTTCTCGAAGAGACTGGTCACGGACTGGCTGGCGCTGTACAAGTTCAAGAACTGGACCCAGCACTCCAGCACACGCGAGCCCGTGACCGACGACGACAGGAAACGGCGCGCCGAACAGATCGCCGACCAACTTTGCAATCACAGCCACTGGCTCACACACGGCCGCTCGATCAAACTTGAAGATCTCCGTGACATGCGCCTCTTGGTCACCGATTATGCCGAGCAGCCTGAACTCGCTGAAGCAATTACCCGGTACTACACGCTCCTCCAGATGACGTTCTCGTCGAATCTCTATAAGATCTACGAGACACCGGAATCCCAAGTGCTGAAGTTTCTCACGCCACAGATACCCGCCCCTCAGCAACCGCTACAATCGGTAAATGTGGTCGCTTTCAGCCTGCAGTGCGGCAAGTGCAAGACCGAATCCAGAATCCAAGCGAATCTCGGCAGCCCCCAACCGCTTGAGCCGGGTTGCCTGGCTTTTCCAGCAGACAACAAATTTCGCTGCCCTAGTTGCGGTACCGAACACGACCTCTCCGACACTAGACGCCAACTCGAAGCACAGGCCAAGAAACGTGTGGTCTAATTGTGGAGTAAACCTGATGCCCAACAACCCCCACAACGACTTCACCATCATCTTTGAGAAGCTGGAGCACACCTCTCCCGAGGAGGCTCGGCTCGGATCATCCACTGGTCCTGGGGCCACACCGGCAGAAATCGACGAGATCGCGGAGCTGCGCCGTATCGTGCTCGAAACCACCGATCCCGACCCGATCTCCTTCACCAGTACGTAGCTCTCGCACACAACGCCGCTGGGTACAGCTTTTCCGCTTCATCGACGTCCGCGTTCAGTGGGACTACTTTGGCGCTACGGGCGATAAAGCAGCCTGATATCGTTGGAACGAGTGTCGAGACGCAGCCGCCTTCGCGACCTGGCCGAGTTTCTTCTGCTGTGGCCCCTCCTCAAAGCGCTGGAGTGGCTGCCCCTGTCCTGGGCCCGGCTGATGGCCGGCGGCATCGCCAAGGCCGCGCATCCCGCCACCCCACGATGGCGGGCCGTGGCCGAGAGCAATCTGCGGATGGCCCTGCCCGAGTTGGACTCCGCACAGCGCGCTGAAATCATCCGAGGCGTCTACCGGCACCTGGCCCGCGTGCTCTTGTCCGTGGCGTGCATGCCGCGCATCCACAAGGGCAACGTCGACCAGTGGATGCACTACGAGGGCTTCGAGAACTACGAACGGGCAGTGCGCAACGGCCGGGGAACGCTCTGTCTCACGGCGCATCTCGGCAATTGGGAACTGAGCGCCTTCACGCACGCTCTGCACGGGCGCCCCATGTATGTGATGGTCCGCGAACTCGACAACCGGTATCTCGATGGTCTCCTGAATCGCTATCGGGCGCTGACGGGGAACCAGCCTGTGCGCAAGCAGGATGCGAGCCGTGTGGTGTTGCGGGCCTTGCGGAACAACGAGGTGGTCGGCGTCCTGGCGGACCAGAACACCGCCGGCGAGGACGGTGTGTTCGTCGACTTCTTTGGCGTGAAGGCGAGCGCTACCAGCGGTGTGGCGAAGGTTGCCATGCGCACCGGCGCGACAGTCGTTCCCGGCTTCGCGTTCTGGAACGAGCAGAAGCGATGCCACACGCTGAAGTTCTATCCGCCAGTCGAGATGGCGCGCAGCGGGGACGATGAGAAGGATTTGGTGACCAACACGCAGCGCTGCCAGGCCGCGATCGAGCAGGCGATTCGCGAGCATCCTGACCAGTGGCTGTGGATCCACCGGCGTTGGAAGACGAGGCCGCCGGGGGAGGAGCCGTTGTATTGAGCGGGGGTGGCACGCGCGGGAGGGGCTGGTTTGGTTGCGATTCGCGGCGCTGGCACGCCATAGCGCGCCCCGGCATTGCAACGCCGGCTATTTACAGAGGTTAGAAGGATGCCGGACAGTTAGGCTGGGTGCTAGTGTCCGGGTGACTTGCAGGCACGGAACCACGGCTGTTCGGGCGGCGTCTAAACCTCAGAAACAGGCCTGTGGCTTTTTCACGCTATACTTACAGTGAGCTTGCTGTAACCTGCCGAACAGTCAGAGAGGAACTCCTATGAAGAGATTGCTATCGGCTCCGCGAAGCCTGGCCGTGGCGGTCCCGCTCCTTCTCCTGTGGGGCGGCGGGCTGGTTGCGTCGCCCCAGGAAGCCGGCGCGGAGAAGTCCGGCGCCGAGCCGAACCGCGCGAAGGCCTACTACCACTACTCGATGGCGCATCTCAACATGATGCGCTTCGCGGAGTTCGGACGGCAGGAGTACGTCCGCAAGGCGCTCGACAACTACGAGAAGGCCCTCGTGGCCGACCCGGCGTCGAGTTTCCTGCGGCTCGAGCTGGTCAAGTTTTACGGCCGCACGAACCGTCTCGATGAAGCCGTCGCCGAGGCGGAAAAGATCCTCGAACACGATCCCGACAACACCGAAGTCCGCAGGGTCATCGGGGGCTTCCTGCGGTCGTACGCCACATCGCAGCGACGTGGCTCGCTCGATAAAGATCTGTTGCAGCGGGCCGTCGAGCAGTTCGAGCAGGTGATCGAGATCGACCCCAAGGATGAAGAGGCGCTGCTGCAGCTTTCGACCCTCTACCGCATCCTCGAAGACAGCGAAAAAGCCGAGGAGTCGCTGCGGAAGCTGCTCGAGATCAAGCCGGATTCCACCGAAGCGCTGAGTAGCTTGGCGCAGCTTTACCTTTCGATGGGCCAACCCGGTCCCGCGATCGAGGCGCTCGAGAAGATCAAAGCCAGCGGCGAGGCCGATCCACGCAGCTTGGCGGCGCTGGGCGGCGCATACGAAAACGTCGGGCGTCACCGCGAAGCGGCAGAGGTCTTCGGCGAGTTACTCAGGCAGAGCAGCGGGAACGCGGTTCGCGTCCGACGGGCTCTGGCGAACAACCTGGTGCTCTCCGGCCAGTTCAGCGAGGCGCTCACCCACTACCAGGAGCTGGTCGAGGGCGAACCGAATAACCCCGAGCATCACCTGCGGCTGTCCCAAATTTATCGCCAGGAGCGCAACTTCGCCCGTGCCTGGGAGCACCTGCGGAAGGCCTCCGAGTTGGCGCCGGAATCGCTGGAGGTCCGCTACAACGGCGTGCTTTTGTTTGAAGCCGAGGGCAAGACCGTCGAGGCCATCGAGGGCATGGAGCAGCTTCTCGAGGAGACTGCGAAGGAGCAGTACACGGCACGGGACCGCCAGAACCGCGCGATGTTCCTCGAGCAGCTCGGGTCGATCTACCGACGCCAAGAGAACGTTGAGCGGGCGGTCGAGATCTTCGAGCAAATGGCGGAGATTGATCCGCAGGGCAGGCCTCGGGCGCTGGTGCACGTGATCGACACGTATCGCTTCGCGCGCCAGTACGAGCAGGCGCGGGACTGGTCGCGACAGGCGTACGAGGAGTTCCCGGACGACCGCGGTTTGGCTGTCCTGCGGGCCACGGTCTTGGCCGAGACCGGGGATTCCGGCAAGGGGAGCAAGATTCTCAAGTCTCTGCTCGACGGCAACGAGCAGGATCTTCAAGTCCACCTGGCGTTGGCGCAGGTTTACGAGAAGGGCAAGAAGTTCGATCAGGCGCTCAAGTCCGTCCAAGAGGCGGAAAAGCTGTCCAAGACGCAGCCGCAGAAGCTCACGGTTCTGTTCACGCAGGGCTCCGTCCTGGAGCGCGCCAAGCGGCACGCCGAGGCCGAGAAGGCGTTTCGTGACCTGATCGAGGAGGACCCGAAGAACGCCTCGGCACTCAACTACCTGGGCTACATGTTGGCCGACCTGAACCAGAAGCTCGACGAAGCCCACGACATGATTCAGAAAGCGCTCGACCTCGACCCGGAGAACGGCGCCTACCTCGACAGCCTGGGCTGGCTGTACTTCCGCCAGGAGAAGCTGGACCTCGCCGAGCGCTACCTGCTTCGGTCGCTCGAGAGCGTCAAGCGTGACCCCGTCGTTCACTCCCACCTGGACAACGTCTACTTCAAACAGGGCAAGGTCGATGAGGCACGCAAGCACTGGGAGCGGTCGCTCCAGGAGTGGAAGAACAGCGCCAAAGCCGACCAGGACTCCGGCGAGATCGCCAAGGTCGAAGCCAAGCTTGCCGAGCTAAAAGTCGAGCTTTCCTCTTCTTCCGATAAGCGGTCGAAATCCCCCAACGAGAACAAGTAGGCGCCTGCGTCGCTGCCGGCCCCCGTCCGCGGCTCGGTTGTGGCGGGCTGAACAGCGTCTCTAAAGATCGATGGTTGTCTGGACGATAGATAGGTGCCGATTGTGTCACTTGGCGCTCGA
>JAKZVK010000463.1:0-5223 GCA_047516085.1 Bryobacterales bacterium | reverse complement strand
TCATGCTCCATTGTGGAAAACCGAGCCGGGCGAAAACCGCCTGCGCGAGTTGAAATCGATAAAACCTGCGGTGAACCCTAAAGTGGTGATACCGCGCCGGTTACGCAGAGCAGCCAAGGCGTTAGCCGGACACTACTGTAGGGATGTATACTCGCTTTGATAAGCATGCGCGATCTAGAACGTACGCCGGTCCTGTCGCGGGACGAAGTGGTCATAAGTAAAAACGTCCAACGCGACATCGAGAGACTGGCGGCCAAGCTCTCGCCCCGCACTCGGACGGTCGAGAGGCGGTGGCGTCGCCGGCTCAAGACCGTGTTCGACGGCGAGCTGAGCCCTAGGGAGGCCCGCGCCCTGGCTTCGATCAACCCGGGGGCGTGGTCGGACCTGTTAGCGGACGGCAACATCAGCGCTTTCCTTGAGCAGGTGGACTATCACGGTCGCCGATTGGCCAAGCTCGACGTGCCGCCCAACAGCGTTCTGGCGTCCCTGAAGGAATATGAGGAGGCCTTGGCGCCCGACCTTAAGAGGTTCTTCCCGGGCAACTACGGCCGTTACCTGTCAGCCCTTGATCATCTCAACTTTTGCATCAAGCTCACGCTCAACAGCGCCTACTACCAAGTGCGCGACTCCGAGGCCCAGGCGTTCTACGAGGTCTTCCAGGACCAACTCCAGTCCTTGAGCGTTCACGACCTGATGACGCGCGTCCTCGAAACCCTGATGCGCACCTTCCGCGCGCAAGGAGGCGTGATTCTGCTGCGTGAGGAGAAGTCGCGAAAGCTGGTCGCAAAAGCCTGGAACGGCATGGAGGAGTCCCTGGCTAGGCGGTTCAACGCCAACGTGGGCCGCGGGCTTGCCGGCAAAATCGCCGGCAGCGGCAAGCCGCTCGTGGTCAAGGACGTCGCCGGCGAGCGGCTCGTCCGCTCGGCCGAGATTCGCGAGGCCTTCCGCAGCATTTGGGGAGTACCCCTCGTAGTGGGTGGCGAGGTTCGAGGCGTGCTTCATCTTGGGTTTTCTCGCGAGTACCACTGTCTGCCGCGGGAGATGACTCTCCTTGAGGCGATCGCCGAGCGCTGCGCCATGGCGATCGACAAAGCGCGTTTGCTCGAGGACCTACACGACCGCGAACAGAAGATCCGCCAACTGGGTGAACACATGCTCAAGGTGGAGGAAGAGGAGCGCCGGCGTATCAGCCGAGAACTCCACGACGAGGTCGGCCAGTCGATGCTGGTGATCCGGCTCTACCTCGAGATGCTGCGCGGCGACCTGCCCTCCTGCGCAAAGAACTTGGCTCCGAAGCTCGAGGAGACGCAGCAGTTGACCGAGCAGACGATCCAGGAGATGCGCCGCCTGATTTCGGCTCTCAGCCCGAATGTGCTTGAGAACTTGGGCCTTCCGGCCAGCATCCGGCAGTTCGTCAGCAACTTCCGGCGAACGTTCGAGGGCGACGTTCGCCTTCAAATGTCAGAGTTGGACGACCTGCCGCAGGGCACCCAGATTATGCTCTACCGGCTGGTGCAGGAGTGCTTCAGCAACATCATGAAGCATTCTCGTGCCGGCTCCGTGGCCTTGAGCGTGGGCCGCAAGAACGGCAAGATTCACCTTCAAGTGCGAGACAACGGCGTCGGCTTCGATCTTTCCGAGGCCGGGCGCAAGCGCGAGTCGTTCGGACTCTCGGGCATGAAGGAACGCGTCGCCCTCTTGGGTGGCGACATCGAGATCCAATCCTCTCGAGGGAAGGGAACGAAGGTAGAGATTACGATACCGGCCTGAGTTGCCGGCCGGTGTACGCGGTATCAGTGAGTGCTATACGAGTGAGTGAGGTTAACCCTATGTCAACAATTCGCATCCTTCTGACTGACGACCACACGCTGTTTCGGCAGGGAATTCGTACCTTGCTGTCGGCCGAATCGGACATCGAGGTAGTGGGTGAAGCGGCCAATGGCTCCGAGTCGGTGGAGCAGATTCAATCGCTTCGGCCCGACATCGTGCTGATGGATATCGGTATGACCGGCTTGTCGAGCTTCGAGGCGACGCGGCAGATCAAGAAGGCCCGTACGGAGACGAAGGTCCTGTTCCTGACGATGTACGACGACGAGGACTACCTGGTCGAGTGCATGGAAGTCGGGGGCAGCGGCTACGTTCTCAAGGACAGTCCGGCGCCGCAACTGCTTCTGGCTATTCGGGACGTCTACCGCGGCGGCAGCTATCTGAGTCCCAGAATGCTGTCGCAGTTAGTCGACGACTTCCGCAGCCGGATCAAGTCGACCCACCGCCAGCCGCGCTTCGCCACGCTGACCCCGCGCGAGAAAGAGATCCTGAAGTTCCTCGCCGAAGGGAAGTCGGTCAAGGAGATCGCGCAGCACCTCAACCTCAGCGTGAAGACTGTCGAGGCGCACAAGTTCAACTTGATGCGCAAGCTCGACATTCACAACAAGGCGCAGTTGGTGCAGTACGCGATTCAGAAGAAGATCATCAAGATTCCGATCGGACCCTGACGACCGGCGGCGCCCGGAATCGGGCGCGGACCATCACTGCCGAGCCAGCCCGCCTCTTGGCGTGGCGGCTTCGGCCTACGCGGTCGACCGCTACTCAGCGGGAGCCGGTACGAAGGCCGGGGGGGCCAAGCGGCGTACACTTCGCACTGACGGCCTTGCCGCGCCCCTCGTCAAGCGGCGAGAAATCCGTGCCGACTATGCCGTGCTCTTAGCTGCACAGTGGTCTTGGTAGGCCTGCTTCAGAGTCGCCGCAATCTGGTCGGGATCACGGCCCTCGATCTCGTGGCGGTGTAGCACGTAGATGGGCTTGCCGTCCTGAAATAGCGCGGCACTGGGCGACGAGGGCGGGTAGTCGGAGAGAATCTCCCGTACGCGCGCCACGGCTTCGACATCCCCACCCGCGAACACCGTGGCGACCTTGTCCGGACGTACGTCGTTTTCGAGCGAACGGATCACGCCTGGGCGGGCCGATCCCGCAGCGCAGCCACACACCGAGTTCACCACCATCAGCACGGTTCCACTGCCGGGGCGTAGCAGGTCGTCGACGGCCTCGGCCGTACGGGTTTCGATGATCTGATGTTGCGTGAGTTCCGCGCGCATGGGCGCGATGAATTGTTCAGGGTAGGTCAAGGCGTGTGTCTCCTTCAAATAGTGTAGCAATTAGCCTTCAGCCGATCCCGCCGGGAGTGGCATCCGTAGCAAGAAATCAAACCCCCGCGCATTGCGGCACGGCAGCAACTCAAACACTCAGCGACCACCTCGCCTGCCTGAGCACGGCCCGCGGCGAACCCTTCATCACCTCATACCAAACCGTCACCAGCGTTCCATCATCAAGCTGCGCCGTCGAAGGGTACCCGAGGTCACTCCCCATCCCGTCGCTCGAGATCGTCACCGGGTCTGACCAGGTCTTGCCGTGGTCCGCGCTCACCCGCGCCAAGTTTCCGAACGGCTCCCGCCGATGCCCGTACGTCATCAGCAAGCGTCCGTCGAGCAGCCGCGCCAAATGAGACGGCAACCCCCAGACCCCGATCGAATGCGGCATCGACCAGGTGCGGCCGCCGTCGCTCGACTCGGTCTGCAGCGTCTCTCGCTCGTGGGCTTTGTTGTGGTTGCGGATGTGGCAGATCAGGTCGCCGTTCGAGGCCTCGCCAATGTGCAACTCGTGGTAGTCGGTGAAGTCGTCTCCCTCGCGCGTCGGGATCTCGGCGAGCCAGCGCCAGGTCTGGCCGTCATCGTGCGAATCGGCGACGCCGTTGCGCTTGTTCGTTCGCCACAAGCGCTTTCCGGCGTAGATCACTCGGCCGTCAGAAAGCTGGATCGGCCCATGAGGGCTGTTGACGGGAACGCGGTACGGGGCGGACCAGGTCGCGCCGCTGTCGGTGGAACGCTGCATCCAGGTACCCAGCATGTTCTCTCGTTCGGCGGCGGACGTTCGCCGGTGGGCCGCCTGCCAGCGCTTGAGACCGTCGCCGGTCCAGTCGGTGAAGCGTCCTTTCGTGCCGGCCTTTGCCTTCGCCATGTAGTCGATGTAGGCGAGCGAGGTGAAGGTGCTCACGAGCAGCGACCCTTGGGCGGTTTCGCACACGCCGGCGTCGCGGTCGTCGATGGCGGTATCCATCAGCACTTGGGGCCATCCCCAACTTTTTCCACCATCCTTGGAACGCATCAGCTCGACCCACCCGAACGGGCAGACGTGCGACTCGCGGCCGCCGGAGCAAACAACCAGCAATTCACCGTCGCTCCGCCGGGCGAGAGTAGGCCAGCCGTGGTAGAGGTGCGGCCGCATGCTGATCACGTCCGTCGAAAGAATGCGCGCCTTCGCGGCGGCCGCGCTTCTCGGGTGCAGCGCCAGGGCGTAGCCTGCGCTTACGATCGTGCCGGTACGAAGCAGCCTCCGGCGGGAGATTGGTTGCGTGTCGGGCATCCTTGTCCTCCTAGTTGGAACCGATGAACCAGTCTAGCCTAGCGCACTCACCTGAGGCCCCTCCGCCCACACTGCTACCTCTTTGTACTGACGCATCGTCAGCCCATGCATGATCTCGTGCCAGACGGTCTCCTCGACGAGCGAAGCTTTCTGGAACAGCGTATAGCTGCCAAGCGGCATCTCTCGGTTGTGCTGCCGGTTCCGCGCCCGCGGGCGATCGATCGGCGCCCGCCGGCCGTCAATGATGCAGAGGCCGGACTCGTGGCCCCAGCCGTAGGCTTGGCGGGTGGTGTTGGGAACGTTATCCGACCCGTTGCTCGAACTCGTCTTCCATGACGGTTTCGATGAACATCTTGCCGACACTACGCAGCCGCTCGCCGAGACGCTGCTCCAGCAACTGGGCAACGTCGGCGGTAGGGAAGCTCAACTGGATCGGTTCCCTACCAGAGACCGCCCAGGACTAGAACCTTTCGATGGCTTGTTGCTTTCGGATCTGATCTTGTTTCTTCATCCGACTCTCCTTGGTATGAGATTGGGATTCTTGGAGCCTATCGCGGCTCCAGGGGGAGTCGCTCCTTTCTAGGAGTTTTCGAACATCCTCAGAAGAGTCACAGAAAAACAAGTTTTTTAACTCCTCTGTTATCAGTTACTTCTATTTTGTGGTGCACTACTGTCCGGCTATAAATCGAATAGAATCAACTGGTTAGAAATTGAGGGGTGCGGGTCTTTGGAGTCGATGTCGTGAAAGGCCCGTACAATGGGGGTTTTCTCGAACAGCGTCACGCTCAGAACCTGTAGAATTTG
>JAKZVK010000462.1:0-5732 GCA_047516085.1 Bryobacterales bacterium | reverse complement strand
CAGGCTGGCGCTGTTTCTGCTGTTTCTGACTCCCGGAGCGCCCAAGGACATGATGTCGTACGGCGCTGGGTTTAGCAGTTTTCGGTTGACCGAGTTCGTCGTGATTACCGGTCTGGCGAGGACCCCCGCTATGCTATTCAGCACTTTGTTTGGGTCGCAACTCTATGAGCGAGACTACACGGCGATGATCATCACCGCATCCGTCGCTGTGCTGGCCGGAGGGCTCTTCTACTTCTACCAGCGGAGGCTGCCATGATTCGCCCGATGACCAAGGCCGATATTCCGGCCTGCATGGCGCTCAAAGAAGCCGCGGGCTGGAACCAGACCCCAGCCGATTGGGAATGCGTGATCGACCTCCAACCCGACGGCTGTTGGGTTGATGAGCGCAATGAAGTGGTGGCCGGCTCGACGACTGTCGTTTGTTACGGGGACGAGCTGGCCTGGGTCGGGATGGTGCTTACTCTTCCGAGCTTCCGGCGACAAGGGGTTGCCCGCGGATTGATGGAGCACGCCCTGGAGTATTGCGGCCATCGGGGAGTACGAGTCGTGAAGCTCGACGCTACCGACATGGGGCGTCCGCTCTACGCGAAGCTCGGATTCGTCGATGAGCAGCCGATCGAGCGCTGGAAGGGCGCGGCGGATCATTCCGGCGCCTTCAAAGGCTTCGACCTTGAGACTGCCCTGGTTCTTGACCGGCGCGCTTTCGGTATTGGCCAAGATGTAGCGCGGCTTGCGAGCGCGTCGACTGAGCAATTCGGGGACGCCCGAGGCTACGTCTTGGCGCGTCCGGGATCGAACGCACACTTCATTGGCCCGTGCATCGCCGAGACGCCGGATCAAGCGGAACGCTTGATCCGATCCGTGCTGGCGCAGCGGCCAGGAGCGGAGTTCTTCTGGGATTTGCTTCCCGAAAATCGCCAAGTGACCGACCTGGCGAATTCGCTAGGATTCGAGCCCGCCCGCGGACTCGTGCGGATGGCACGCCCGGGCGGGACATCAAACCTCGGCGACCAATCGCTTGTTTGGGCAACCGCCGGTTTCGAATACTGCTGACGTGGCGTACGGCTGTGCCGTGCCGCCTTGTCCCTGTGGCGCAAGGTCTCTGGGATTCGACCATCTCTCGTGGCCGGATTCGGACCCGGACCTTGCAGCACAGCTGCAAGGCGGCACGGCACAGCCGTACGCCACGGGCTCAAATATGCCAGTCGATGATGTCGCCGTTGAACTTTGTCCGGGCCTTCCGCGCGGATTCGCGAGGCTCGTCTTTGTCCTTCTTCCACTCGTCGAAGATGCCTTTCAGCTCATCCACCACTTCGGGGTTCTCGGCCGAGAGGTCGTTTGACTCCCCGATGTCTGCTTCGACGTTGTAGAGCCGCACCAGCTCGTCGCCCGACATCAGCAGCTTCCACGGGCCTTTCCGGACCGCTGAGTTGTGCCCTGAGCGCCAGACCAGGTGCTCGTGCGGCGCCCCCGGTGACGAACCGTCCAGGTAGGGCAACAGGTTCACGCCGTCGAGGTTGCCCGGGGCATCAGCGCCGGCCGCCGCCAGCGCCGTCGGGAACATGTCCATCGAGCTGATGGGATGCTCGTAGCGCTGTCCGCCGGGAATCCGGCCCTTCCACTGCAGCGCATACGGAATGCGAATGCCGCCGCCGTAGAGGTTGCGCTTGTTGCCCAGTAGCGGATGGTTGCGGCGCCCGTCCACGTCCGCCGGTTCGGCGGCGCCGGTAGCGTAGCCCCGTTGCTTGAGCGCGGTCGCCATGGTGGTCTCCGATTGCGGAAGGCTGCCGCTAGTCGGCGAGCCGCGCGGCGGGACGGTTTGGGAGTTCATCTCCTTGCCCCAGCGCTGCTGATAACGCCCCGTCATCAGCCCATGGCGGGAGGGATTGCAGACCGGCGCGGTCATGTATCCGGCGGTGAAGCCGACGCCGTTGTCGACGATCGAATCGATGTTCGGAGTGGGGATATCGCCGCCGGTCCATGAGACGCTGCCGTAGCCGAGGTCATCGGCGAATAGGATCACGACGTTCGCCGGCCGTTCGGGCTCGGGCATAGGGGGTTCGCCCGCGCACCCGGCCAGCAGCACAACGACCATCGCTGCTGAACGGGCGACAGAGCCATGGACGGAAGTCCATGGTCCGAGCTCGATCATGCCCGACCATGGACTTCCGTCCATGGCTCTGTAGCCGGAATGCGAGCGTTGGAACGGTGGGGTCAGATCTAGATATGCCAATCGATCATGTCCCCGTTGAACTTCGTCTTGAACTTCCGCGAGGATTCGCGCTGGTCGGCCTTGTCGGTTTTCCACTGGTCGAAGATCGCTTTGAGCTCTTCGACCTTTTCGGGGTTCTTGGCGGCTCGATCGTTCGACTCGCTCGGGTCCTCGTCGACATTATAGAGCCGCACGATGTCGCTCTCGTCGGACACGAACAGCTTCCACGGACCCTTGCGGACCGCCCGGTTCGGGCCGGAGCGCCACACGAGATGCTCATGCGGCGCTCCTTGCTTCTTGCCGGTCAGATAGGGGACAAGGTCAACGCCGTCGAGGTGGTATTCGCTCAGATCCACGCCGCCCGGGGCCGACGCGACGGTCGGGAAGATGTCGAGTGAGTTCACCGGAAGGTCGAACTTCCAGCCCCCGTCGAACTTACCCTTCCACTGCATCGCGTAAGGTACGCGAATTCCGCCTTCGTAGAGGTTCCGCTTGTGCCCGATGAAGGGGTAGTTTCGCTTGCCGTCGAAGTCGCTCGTCTGCATCGCGCCGTTGTCGGCGGTGAAGATGACGAGGGTGTTCTCCTCGAGCCCGTGCTCGCGGAGCTTGGCCAACACCTCGCCCACCCAGAAGTCGACCGCCGTGATCATCCCGGCATAGATGCGCATCCCTTCGTCCTCGAATTGAGGAACCATGTCGTAATACTTGTCGATCGTCTGGATGGGCCCGTGAGGCGCGTGGAAGGCCGTGTAGAGGAAGAACGGCTCCTCTTTGTGCTCGTCGATGAATTTGACGGCGGCCTTGCCGAACATGTCCGTCATGTACTCGCTCAGCGGAATCGGCTCGCGGCCCAGGTGGGGTTGGCGCAGGCGACCGGAGCTGTCTTTGACGCCGAGCTCCGGGGCTTCTTCTTCCTGCCCCGGCAGAATGCGGGCGTTCGGCCAGTCGGTCTCGACGAAGCGGCATCCCGAGGGCAGGCCCAGGAAGAAATCAAAGCCGCGGTCGAGGGGATGGTAGCCGTCGGTCATGCCGAGCTGCCACTTGCCGACCGCGCCGGTGGCGTAGCCCTGCTTCTTCATCGCGGTGGCGATGGTCGTCTCCGTCAAAGGCAGATGCTTGAATGGGGCGTTCACCGGGGGGACCGTCTGGGAGTTCAACTCCTTGCCCCAGCGTTGCTGGTAGCGCCCGGCCATCAGCCCCGGACGAGACGGGTTGCAGACCGGCGCGGTCATGTATCCGGCGGTGAAGCCGATGCCGTTGTCGACGATCGAGTCGATGTTCGGGGTGGGGATATTGCCGCCTGTCCACGAGACGCTGCCGTAGCCGAGGTCGTCGGCGAAGAGGATGACGACGTTGGGGGGGCGCGCCGGCTCCGGTTCTAGCGGGGCTGAAGCGCAACCAACCAATAGCGCAAGAGCGATGAGTCCTTTCTGCACGTTTGTGACAGGAAATCCGAGCACCCTGCGTGAGCAGCGATTTCCCGGGCTGATTTGATTTTACAGAGGCGGGGGTCGAGGGCCGAGTTTGGCTGGGAAAAGCTTTGGCCGGGGCGGTTTGTAGGTAAATAAACTATGGCGCTTAATGGTCGCCGAGACCTTCCGCCTGACACGCCCGGTTGACGCTAGTATGCCAGCCCAATCGCTCTTCACTGGAATTGCACCGCTTGGCCGTCTGTTCTTTCCTCGACTCGTGACCGCCATAGTTTATTTGCCCTTCGGCCCCGCTTCTTGCTACCGTCGTCTTCAGGAGGTTCCCCCTATGATCGAGTTCGATCCCCACCGCGAGGTCCTTTCCGGACCGGCCGGCGAGCTGCCCGTGGCCGCTGATGATCAAGTCACACGCAAGCTTGCCATGCTGCTCGAAGGCCATTGCAACGGTCTCGGCGCCACCGCCGCGGCCCGCAAGTACGGCTACTCCAAGCAACGCTACTACCAGCTGCTCAAGGCTTATCGTCAAGGCGGCGGCGCTGCTCTCGAGAGCGCCAAGCGCGGCCCCAAGACCAACTATCGCCGCACCCCGCAGTTAGTCCAGCTGGTCGTTCGTCAACGCTTTCTCGATCCTGACGCGTCGGCCGCCGTGATCTCCCAAAAGCTGACTCAGGCGGGCTGGAAGATCTCCAAACGCAGCGTCGAACGCGTCGTTGCCGAGTTCGGCCTACAAAAAAAAACTCCACGCCTTCCGGCCGCTGGCTGAGCCGCAGCAAGTCGGCACGCAGCGCACGGCGTTGGTCCGACGCAGCGAGCCGGCCGACCCGCTCAGCGTCGAGCGCGGCGTGCGTGAGCTGCTGGCGCAGAAGGTCTCGGGCACGATGGTCGGCGTCTGGCTGCTGTTGGCCGAGCATCTTCGGCTCGGCACGTGGGACCTGTTGTGCGGCTTCAGCGGCCGCGAGTCGGCGCGCGTCGAACCTCGCCTGGCGCTGCAAATGGTCCACGAAGCCGCCCTCGGAGTCAGCGGCGTCAGGCGCAGCCGGCCGCTTTCCCAGAAGGGTTTTGAGCTGGCCAACGGACTGCCTTTTGTGGCAAGCGATCAGGCCGTCCACAAGCTGCTCGAGCCGCTGACGGTCCAACGCAGCCGCCAGATGCAGATCGAGTTGGGACGCTTGCGCCGCGCAGCCGGACACTTCGATCCCCGCCTGGTGGCGCTGGATCCGCACCGCCTGCGCAGCTATTCCCAGCGCCAGATGCGCCGCCGCGTGCTGAGCCCCGGGCAAATTCCCGTCAAGGCTTTGCAGACATTTTTCGGCTTCGACGTCGACACCCAACAGCCGCTTGCGATGACCCTTGCCAGCTCCTCGCGCAGCGTCGCGCAAGCCACTCCCGACTTGCTCGAGATGCTCGACGAGATGCTGACGCCGGCTTCGGAGGCGGTGCTGCTGCTGGCCGATGCTGAGCACTTCAGCGCCGAATTGTTTCAAACAGTCTACGACCGTCCGGGCTTTGATCTGCTGTGTCCGATGGCGCGCACGCAGGCCTTGCAGGCGAAGCTCGCCGCCTTGCCCGACGCTGCGTTTCGCACGCATTGGCCCGGCCTGGCGAGCGGCCGTTTGCCCTATCGCCTGCGCCATTCCGACGCTCCCCTGCAGCAGATCGTGCAACGCCTCGGCGAGCGCCCGCCCTATCAGTACTCGGCGTTTCTGTCGACTCGTGACAGCGACGAGCTCGATCAGCTTTGCCGCGATTACCCCCAGCGCTGGCGCATCGAAGAGTTCTTCAACGCCTATCAGGCGCTGGGCTGGAAGCGCGCCGGCACGACCAATCTCAACGTTCGTTACGCGCAGATGAGCTTGGCGCTGGTGGCCCAGGCGGCGGTTGATCAACTGCGCAAACGCCTCGGCGACCCCTTCGAGCACTGGGAAGCTGGGCAGTTTGGACGGCGTGTCTTGCAGGGGCTCGACGGCGACGTGAGAGTGCGGGACGACACGGTTGTGGTCACCTTTTACAATCCGCCCCATGCCGAGCGTTTGCGTCGACACTATGAGAATCTGCCCGCCAAGCTTGCCGCCGAGGGCGTCGACCCGCGA
>JAKZVK010000461.1:0-4417 GCA_047516085.1 Bryobacterales bacterium | reverse complement strand
GGCCTTCGCGAGATGCGGGTTCTTCTCGACGGCGCGATAGTGGGGCGGCTCGCGAAGGGCCACGTTAAGCGAGAAGAGCGCCCCGATCAGGTTGTACTGGAAGCGTGCGGCCCTCTCGCGCCATTCACGGGGCACCGCATCCTCTTTGAATAGATCAAGAAAGGTCTGCTGCGGGTTCAGGCCCGACACAACGAAGTGCCGCGCTCGAATCATGTCCCCACCTTCCGTCAGCACCCCGGCAGCCCGGCCGCCTTCCGTCAAGATCTTCGCGGGTGTCGTCTCGAGCCGCACCTCACCCCCGCTCTCGCTGACCGCCGACAGCAGCGCCCGCGCCAGGTTGGCCGACCCGCCGACGCACATCTGCGCCTTCCCCTTGCCCGCCAACAGTGCCGGGATGTGATGCCCAAACCCGCGGCAACGCAAATCGACCTCGCGCAGGCCGTTGAAGAAAAGCAGTGCCCCTTGTACGGCCGGGTGCTCAAACTCGCGCTCGACGAACTCCAGCGGCGAGAGCCGGCTCACGTCGAGCAACCGTCGGCCCTCGGGGCTTTTCTCGAGCAACGCTTGGCGGCGGTCAGGTGGAAGGGGCGGCGATTGGCTTTCCGGCGTGAGGATCTTCTCGACGATGGGTTCGAAGTCGTCTCGCCAACGCCGCAGCGTCTTGGCGTCCTTGGCGCTGAGGTGCTCGAACGAGTCGGCGGTCTTCCCGAAGTCGGTCCACCACTCCAGCGTGTCCCCACTCTTGAGAACGAGGGCGGCATTCAACTCGGGCTCGAGGTAGCGCGCGCCCCGGGCTTCGAGATCGAGGTCCCGATACCAGGGCATCTGCGTTACGGCCCGATGAAAGAAGGAGTGTGTGTTGTGGAGGAAGCCCGGGCGTCGCGGGTTTTCGATCGTCGTCAGCCCGCCGCCGGCCGTATCGAGACGCTCCAGGCAGATCGTCTTGAAGCCGGCACGCCCCAGGTACGCCTGCAAGATCAGGCTATTGTGCCCGGCGCCCAGGATGATGCCGTCGTATTCCATAGGCGGGGACGAGCGGCGGCGCTGCCACAATTTCAACGCTGTGCCGTGCGTTGGGCGCGCCGTACGTCCAAAAGGCGGCGCACTCTGGCGGTTACAGCCGGACGACTGGGTGCCGCCTGACCAAGTACCAAACCGCCACCAGCGCCATCAGCACTCCGTTGACCGCGACAACCACGGGCGCGCCCGTGCGGTTCGCAATGACGCCCGCCAGCAGGTTGCCGAGCGGCATCGCACCGCGAAACGCCGTGTTGTAGACGCTCATGATGCGGCCCCGCATCTCCTCTTTGGCCTGCAGTTGGACCAGCGAGTTGACCAAAGCGAATACGCCGAGAATCGCCCAGCCCGAGAGCAGCAGAAAAATGCAGGCCAGCCACAGTTCTCGGCTCAGCGCGAACCCGACCAACGTTCCGCCCAGCAGGATCTGCATGAAGAGCGAGCGGCGGCCCTTGTTCGGCATGTTGCCCTGCCAGGCAATGTAGAGGGCCCCGAGCACGGCGCCGCCTCCCCAGAACGCCATCATCATCGAATAGCCTCGCGGGTCCAAGTCAAAGATGTCACGCGCGAAGGCGGGCAGCATCGTCACCAGGGGTGTTCCGAGAAAGGCGGTGATGGGCGCCAGAACGACGAGCGTCAGAATCACCGGGTGGCGGTACACGTGCCGCAGTCCCTCGGCAAGGCTATGGAGCATGTGCACGTCGGTCTTCTGCGGAACGAAGCTGACGTGGATGATATAGAGCGCGGTGATCACCGCCAGGAACGACAGGCCGTTGATTGCAAAACAGGTGGTGGCACCCAGGGCCGTGAACGCGACACCGCCGATCATGGCGCCGACCACGCGCGCCAGCGTGAACTGAATCGACAACAGCGCGATGGCGTTCGGCAGGTGCTTCTTCTCGACCAGCGAGGGGATCAGCGCTTGGTAGGCGGGTCCCCCAAACGCCTGTCCCAGACCGTTCACAAAGGCCGCCGCGAGAATATGCCAAACCTCGATCCGGTCAAAGCCCACCAGCAGCGCCAGCGCGAAGGCGCTCGACATTTGCACGTACTGCGACCCGAGCAGCAGCTTGCGGCGGTCCATGCGGTCGGCCAGCACGCCGCCAAATAGCGAGAGCAGCAGGATCGGCGCGCCGTTCAGGAAGGCCGTGAGCCCCAGGTAAAACTCGCTGCGCGTGATGTCATAGACCAGCCAACTCTGGGCAACCTCTTGGACAAAGTATCCCGTCGTCGAGGTGAAGGCCCCGAACCACATCCATCGGAAGTTGACGTACTGGAAGGCTTGGAAGGTGGTCCTGAGTACACCGTGCTTCTCGGCGGGCGCGTCGACCGACTCCTCGTCAGGCGTCGCGGCGGGGGTGTCGGTGGGCGTCGCGGCCGGTGCGTCCAGTGCCGGCGCTGCCAGCGTCTCAGCGAACAGATCAACGGGTGTCGCGGCGGGCTGCTCAGGGGCCGCCGCGGCGGTGGTCTCGCGGACGGCGCCGGTCGCTTTCGAAGGAGGGTTCATCGTCCAGACAGATCGTTCGCGAGGGGAAAAGACGGACTACCGGAGCCGCAGACCCCTAATCATCCCATAGAGCCGGAAAAGGCGCGGGAGAGGGAAGTCGCGTTACAGGTAGATCGTGATCGCGCCAAACGGGTCGCATCTCTCGGTGTATCACCGGCGTTCGGCCTACGCCAGCGGGGATATAATCGGTAACTCGGAGCGGAGGGTAGCCTCGCAGGTGGTGTTCACTGTGTGGTTCCTACTCCTCTCCCCGAAAGGGTACCCATGTCACAACCCCTAGCCGCTGACCACAGCGGCATCGCCGGTCACCCCCGTGGGCTGACGACGCTCTTCTTCACCGAGATGTGGGAGCGGTTCAGCTACTACGGCATGCGGGCGCTGCTCGTGCTCTTCATGACGGCCCCGCTTGCCGGCGTCAACCCCGGGCTCGGGTTTGACGTGGGTCAATCGACGGCGATTTACGGCCTCTACACGTCGATGGTCTATCTCCTCTCGCTCCCCGGCGGCTGGGTGGCGGACCGCATCTGGGGGCAGCGGAAAGCCGTCTTCGTGGGCGGCTGCATCATCGCGGCCGGCCATTTCTCGATGGCGGTCCCGGCGCTGCCGACGTTCTATCTGGGGTTGACCCTAATTACTCTCGGGACGGGGCTTCTCAAACCCAACGTCAGCACGATGGTCGCCGACCTCTACCCCGAGGGTGGCGCGCGCCGTGACGCCGGCTTTTCCATCTTCTACATGGGCATCAACCTCGGGGCCTTCCTGGGCACGATTCTGTGTGGGTTCTTTGGCGAGGGCTACAGCTTTCATTGGGGCTTCTCGTTGGCCGGCATTGGCATGGTCTTGGGACTCGTTCAATACAAGTTGGGTGCGGCTAGGCTCGGCGAAGCCGGCTTGCTCAAGGGCAACGATCCGCCGGACGTCATAAGCCGCAGGAGCCGGACCTTTTTCACCACGGTTGCGGGGGTCGGAGCCGCGGTAGCGCTGTTTGCCTACCTGGCCATCTCCGGAGCGATTGCGGTCACGATCCAGGTAGTCGCGGCCTGGCTCGGATCGGGGATCTTGGTTCTCAGCGGGCTGTTCTTCGTGTACCTGTTCGTGGCGGCAGGGCTAACGAAGACGGAAAAGAAGCGTCTCTGGGTGATCGTCTGGCTCTACCTGTTGGCGGCGATGTTCTGGTCGGGCTTTGAGCAGGCCGGCTCGTCGATGAATCTGTTCGCGCGCGACCTCACTGACCGCGTCATCTTCGATTGGGAAATGCCGGCCAGTTGGCTGCAGAACATCAATCCCATCTTCATCGTGATCTTCGCGCCGATATTCGGCTGGCTGTGGACGTGGTTTGCGAGACGGAACGCGAACCCTTCGACAGCGGTGAAGTTCGCCCTCGGTTTATTCGGCTTGGCCGCCGGCTTCTTCGTGATCTCGTGGGGGGCGGCGCAGGCCAGCGCGGACAACGGCGTTTCGATGTCGTGGCTGGTGGTCACCTACTTCTTGCACACGGCCGGCGAGCTGTGCCTCTCCCCCGTCGGGCTGTCTTCGATGACCAAGCTGGCGCCCAAAGGCCGGGTCGGGCAGATGATCGGCGTGTGGTTTATCGCGGCGGCTTTGGGGAACCTCATCGCGGGCCTTGTCGCCGGCAGGCTCGAGCAACTCGCGCCGACTGAGCTGTTCTGGAATGTCGCGTGGATCGTCGCGGTGACGGGACTGGTCGCCTTGCTCGTAAGCCCCGGCATTCGCCGGTTGATGGGCGACGGAGATGGCTAGTCGCTGCTCGATTGCGTACCTCATCGCGCTCCTGACGGGCTTGCTGGCGGCCCCCACCGCTCCACCCGCCGCCGCTAGCGAACTCCCTCCGGCGGCCGACATCGAAGCCGACTTCGAACGCGACGTCGAACC
>JAKZVK010000460.1:0-3945 GCA_047516085.1 Bryobacterales bacterium | reverse complement strand
ACCATGACAAAGTCGTCGCTCACGATGCGGGGCCAGTTAATGGTGTACCCTTTCTTGACCTCGAACGAGACCGTGACGCGGGCGGGAATTTCCAACGCCACGCCGGTGAGCTCGCCGTCGCCCTGGCTGGCGTGAGCGTCTACGGTGAAAAAGTGCGAGCCCTCGACCTGGACGGGGAACCAGACTTCGTTGCCGGCCCGCGTTTCCACGCAGTCCATGTTGCCGCCGTAGTAGTCGGGCGTGAGGGCGTTGACGGCCTCGATCTCGGGGGCGACGCCCATCGTCCCTAGAAACGGCTCGTAGGGAATCACGCGCTGCTCGTCGAAGTGTATTCCCGCGTCGTCGATTGGCAGGAACAACCATTGCTCCTCGAGCGGCGGCTGCAAATTTGGGTCGAGCTTGGTGGAGGTCAGGCCGCCGAAGTAGGGGATCGTGCCCGTGATTGCGTGGTCCCTGTGAGTGGGTTGCTCTTGGACCCGTGCGTACCCTCCAAAAGCCGGGCGCCCGGCCAAATTCTGGCGAGATCGCTCGGCATGCTTCCTCGCTCGCAGGGGTAGGAAGGATCTATCGAGAGGACAGCTGGAGCGTTGTGGACGCGGGGCCGCCGGGCGGAGGTGACCCTCCGCCTGGCAGACATCTGACGTTGAGACAGTCTAGAACACGAAACGCAACACCAAGTGGACCACCCTGGCGTGGCTGCGGTACACACGCGTCGGATCATTGAACAGGGGGTTGTCCGGAATCAGGTTGTTGCGCGTTGCGTTCGACGGTACCGGCTGCACCGAGTTCAAGCTTCCCGGCACATATTGTGGATGGTTCAGGGCGTTGTAGAACGCGCCACGCAGCTCGATCGCCTTCACATCGCCGATCACAAAGCGCTTGGTGGCCGCCAGGTCGAAGTTGTTGATGCCGCGCAAGGGCAGGGTATTGCGTCCGCCGGTGGCCCAGGCGCCCGGGCCTGCGGTGATGTAGCGGGCGTTCGGGTTCTGGGCGAGGTAGCCGACGGTCTGTCCGTCGCTGTTGGCGAGCGGGACGATGCCGCTACCCACGCCCTCGGTCCCGGCCGGGTTTACCACCACCCGGTCGGTCGCGGCATCGAGATTCAAGTTCGAATCAGTGCCGCTCTGCACGGTGGCGAAGGTCGGCGACTCGGCGGTGTACATCCCGCTGAGAATCCAGTTGCCCATGATGTTCCGGCTGACCCAGTTGCTGCTGCCCTTCATCCACGGTGTCTCCCAGAGCCAGGTCATGGTGAAGCGGTGGCGGCGGTCGAGGAACGAGTTGCCGCGCTCGTTGCGCATGTCTTGGAAGTCTTGCGGACGCCGCGGCGAGAGCAGGGTCGAGAACAGGTCGGCCGTGCTGTCGTCGATGTTGTGGCTCCAGGTCCAAGCGCCGTGGAAGTGCAGGCCGCCCGAGAAGCGCTTGGTCACTTCGGTAGCCAGCCCGTGATAGATCGAGTTGCCGCGGTTCGAGAACGAGAAGATGACCGGCCCGAAACCGTTCTGCGCGAACTCGGGCAGGAAGAATGATTCGGCGTTCAGGTCGTCCAGAGTGACCGGCAAGGCGTCCAGCTCCTCCTGCGACGGCCCGGAAAGGTACGTTGGCAGGTTCCGGGTGGCGCTGACGCGCGCGCGCAGCGGCAGAATGTTCTGCGTGAACAGTCTCACGCCGCGCGTGCCGAGATAGCGCACGTTGACCGTGTAGTCGCGGCCGAGAACGCGCTGTACGCCGAAGTTCCACTGGATGGAGTAGGGCAGGTGCTGGTCGGGAATGAACCCGGACGTCAGCGCGCGCGCCGTGGTGTCGTCGATCTCGTCGGGACGTTGATCGGGCCGGATGCCGCCATCAGCCAGGAAGTTGGGGATGTCGGTCGTGTTGTCGACCCGGAACGTGTTCTCGACTTGCGGTGGCTTGGTGAAGGCGCCGAGGTTGTCGAAGTAGTTGTCGTACGCCAAGCCGAAACCGGCGCGAATGACGGTGTTCCCGCGATCGCCCGGCGAGTACGCGAGGCCGACGCGCGGCGCGAAGTTCGCCTTCTGGGCTCGCGGCTCGCGAAACTCCAACACCCCCGGGACGCTCGACGCTGCATTGAGCGCTTGCATCTTGTCGCCCGTCGGGACGCCCTTGTACTCGTGCCGGATGCCGAGGCTCAGCGTCAGGTTGCGGCGCAGCTTGATCTCGTCGTTGACGTACCAGTAGAAGTTCGCCTGGTTGCCGTCGTAGGGGATGCCGCCGGCGTTGCGCTCAGCCAGAATGTCCGGGTTGAGGTCGAGCAGGTAACGACCGAGCCCGGAGTATTGATAATCCCCGCGCACCCGGTTGACGAAGTTGGTTGGCGCGATGTGCTTGCGCGCGTCGATGCCGAACTTCACCAGGTGACGTCCCTGCATCCAACTGGTGTTGTTGACGAGCTGATAGGTGTTGAGCACGACCGAGCGCGGCGCGGTCTCGGTGGGCCCGAGTTGCATGTTGAGATCCTGCTCGATGCGGATGTTTGGAAACGCATCGAGGCCGGGAAAGCTGAAGTTGCCGGCCGGCACGTTTTCGCCGAAGCGGTTGTAGCTGAGGCGCAGCTCGTTCAGCAGGTTGGGCCCGAACGTGTGGTACTCCGACAGCGTGGCCAGCTTTGCCCGCACCCTTCGCTGCTGCGAGAACGCCGGCAGGTTGGGGTTGATGGTTGGGTCGATGGCGTCGGAGGAATCGTCGATGTAGCGGAACCGGATTTCGTCGCGCGTCGAGGCCGTGTAGTCCATGGCGACGAGCCAGTTGTAGTTGTTCTGGAACGTCGGGAAGCTGATGGGCAGAACCCCGATCGGTATGTCGACGCCGGAGACCGAGGTGGTTGCGCTCGCTGTCGGCGCCGCGCCCGCGAAATCGCGTACGACCCCGAGGTTGTTTTGCGAGACGCCGGGCATGGCCTCGAGCAGCCGGTAGCCCTCGGCGGTCGGGGCCATGGTAGCGCTGTTGGGCGCGGTCGCCTGGCCGATCGGGTTGTACTCGAACGAGCCGAAGTAGAACAGCTTGTTCTTGACGATCGGACCGCCGACGGTGCCGCCGAAGCGGTTGTTGTCGTAGCGCGAGTTCTCGCGGATCCCCTGCCGTGCGTCCGCCTCGTCGATGGCGTTCAAGTTGCGGTTTTGGAAGTACTCGTAGGCCGACCCGTGCGTCTCGTTCGAACCGCTCTTGATGACGATGTTGAACTGCCCGCCGGTCGAGTGTCCGAACTCTGCGCCATACTGGTTTTGCAGCATCGAGAACTCGGCGACGGCTTCGTTCGGTACGTTGATGCTGCGTCCGGTGACGTCTTTGCGGTTGTTGTCGACACCCTCAACGGTGAAGTTGTTCTGACGCACGCGCTGTCCGCCGACGGAGGGCCCATCGCCCTGGGCCAGACCGCCACTGCTCGTGACACCGGCGGCTTGCAGCGACAGATTGAGCACGCCGTACTCCAAGTCGGCGCTGGGGCCGTAGAGTGCCTGCTTGCTGCTGAACGAGGAGCCGATCGTCGAACTGGTCGTGTCGATCGATGCCGGTGCGTCCGTGACGGTTACCTCGGTGCGCGTCTCGGCCACCGCCAGATCGATGTTCACCGTGGTCGTGCGATTCAGCGTGACCCCGACATGCTCCAGCGTGGACGCCGAGAACCCCTTCGATGAGGCCGTGAGACGGTAGTCGCCTACCGGCACGTGACTGAAGCGGTACAGGCCGATGGCGATCGCTTTCGTGCGCCTTTTCATTCCCGTGGCCGTGTTCTCGAGGTCGACGGTGGCTCCCGGAATGGCGGCGCCACTGGCATCGAGGACGGAGCCGACAATATTACCGTCGGTCGCTTGGCCATAGGCCACTCCACTAAAACCGCCCAGCACAACCATCAGAGATAGGACGAGCAGTTTCTTCTTTGGCATGGTTTACCCCAATCCTTCTAGCGTTCTTCCCAATGCGGAC
>JAKZVK010000459.1:0-7612 GCA_047516085.1 Bryobacterales bacterium | reverse complement strand
CCCTTGAGAGGCCCAACCCCGAACCTGCTAGAAAGGAGATCACCACCTACCCTGTGCCTTCACCTGTCCAGACCCATTTCAGGATCATTCTTGGATTGGAAAATGCTTCCATGGGTAGAATTGTGACGCCCTTCCGGGCTCGGGCCGGTGGTTGGACGCGTCTGTTTGCGCCAAGAGGCAACTGCGGATTCCCATCCGCGACGTGGTGGTGCTGCGGCGCGCAGTTGCGGCGGACCGGAGCTTCAAGCGATCGTTAAAATCCTTAGGACGGATCTGGGGCCGCTGTAAATCCCGTCCGTGCGAACCCGGCCCGGAAAGCGTCGCTCGCAGGCGAACGGGCGCGCTGTACCGAACGGACGGATTGCCCAACGGAGCTGCCGGTCTCAGTAGGCGGTGCCTCTCCGACCGCAACCGGCACACCTCAGCGGCGTCCCACGCCCACGGTGCTGTTACACAGGCTCTGTTTGAGCGGGCAATTGGCGGATAAAGTTTCGGGACGTCGGAACCGTTGTTTCGCAACGACTCGAAGAGACAGCGGAACGGAAAAAGCGCTAGGATGAAACGTGAGGCTCCGGGTTCGCGAGCTAGTCCCTGACTCGTTATCATTGTCTGGTGAAGATCGTTGTTCGGTGAAGGTCGGCCACGGTTGCACCGCCTCCGGCATGGAGTGCGGGTCCACGCGACCGGTGACCCGGCGCTCGCCTAGCTACGTATAGCTCGTGGGGCCTCGAACGACTTTGAGCGAATGACAGTCCTGGTGGGAGGGCGAGTCACCTGTAGTGAACCAGTCTGATCGCGTCGATATGAGGCATAGGGCCCATGGCCCGAGGGCAGAGGGGAGTTGCGCTAATCGGGATGTATCCGACCCTCTGCTCGGGACAGAATCGCCGGCGGACGCCGCGTGCGCGGGAACGATTTGGAAGGGCCTAAGTCACACAAATAAAAATATTTAGCGGGATCGACGCCAGCCGTCTTCACGCTTCCCAACCGCGACCGGAACCCAAGACACTAAAGCTTCGATGGGGTTGCACACAATCAAGAAGGGGCTTGACCTCCCGATCGCCGGGGAACCCGAGCAGCGGATCGACGAGGCTCGGCAGCCGTTGAAGGTGGCGCTCCTCGCCGACGACTACGTCGGCATGCGGCCGACCATGCACGTGCGGGTTGGGGACGACGTGCGGCGCGGCCAACTGCTGTTCGAGGACAAGAAGACGCCCAATGTCTTCTACACGGCGCCGGCCGCTGGAAAGGTCACCGCCATCAACCGGGGAGCGCGCCGGGCGCTGCAGTCGGTGGTCATACAGCTTGACGCCTCGGAGCTGTCGGGCCGTGCCGAGACGGTCGAGTTCAGCAGCTTCACCGGTGATCCGCCGGGGGCCCTGAGTGACAAACAAGTGCGAGACCTGCTGGTCGAGTCGGGCCTATGGCCGGCGCTGCGCACGCGGCCTTTCAGCAAAGTCGCGGATCCGGCGACGCGGCCTCACTCGATTTTCGTAACGGCCATCGACACCAACCCGCTGGCGCCACTGGCCGAGGTCGCCCTGACGGGCAGGGACGCCCACTTCGATCGCGGGTTACGAAGCCTCGCCAAGCTGACGGACGGTCCGGTTTTCGTCTGCCGGCGTCAAGCGTCACGAATCGCTGTGCCCTCCGATTCACGCTTCCGCGACGAGACGTTCATCGGCCCCCACCCGGCTGGGACCGCCGGCGTGCACATCCACCATCTCGATCCGGTGGACCGGAACAAGGTCGTCTGGCACGTGAACTATCAGGACGTGGCGGCGATCGGCCAGCTATTCGAGAACGGGCAACTGGACGTCGGGCGCGTCATCTCGATCGCGGGTCCGGCCGTGAGGCGTCCGCGGCTGGTACGTACACGTTTGGGGGCTTCGACCAACGACCTCCTCAGCGGCGAAACGACTGACGGGGAACTGCGCATCATCTCCGGCTCGGTGCTCGCCGGACGCACAGCGTCGGGAGATGTGTTTGGGTACCTGGGCCGATATCACCACCAAATCTCGGCGTTGACGGAGGGCCGAAACCGCGACTTCCTTGGTTGGCTGGCTCCGGGGATGAATCAGTATTCGACGATTAACACCTTTGTCTCGAAGCTGATTCCGAGAAAGAAATTCCGCTTTACCACGTCTCTCAACGGCTCGTACCGCGCGCAGGTGCCGATCGGCATGTATGAGCGCGTCATGCCGCTCGACATTCTGCCGACGTTTCTGCTGCGGGCGTTGCTGGTGGCCGACCTCGAGAAGGCCGAGGAATTGGGGTGTCTTGAGTTGGACGAAGAGGATTTGGCTCTGTGCTCGTTCGTGTGTCCGGGAAAGATTGAGTACGGACCGCTGCTGCGCCACGTGCTGACCATCATCGAAAAGGAAGGCTGATGAAGCTACTGCGCTCCCTTCTCGACTCGCAGGGCAAGCACTTCCATCAGGGAGGCCGGCTGGAGTTCGCCTACCCGGTGTACGAGATGGTCGACACGTTCCTCTACACGCCGGGCGCGGTGACCAAGGGGGCGTCTCACGTCCGCGACGGGCTCGATCTCAAGCGGATGATGATGACCGTGGTGATCGCGCTGACCCCCGCGGTCTTCATGGCGATGTACAACACCGGGTATCAGGCGCACCTTGCGATTTCCCAAGGCGCGCCACCGCTGATCACCTGGCAGACCGATCTGGCAGTGGCGCTGGGCTTGGGCGCGTGGGACCCCAACGACGTGTTGGCCTGCATGGCCCATGGAGCGCTTTACTATCTACCGGTGTTGATCCTGACGTTCGCGGTCGGCGGCGGGTGCGAAGCACTGTTCGCACTGGTCCGAAAGCATGACATCAACGAAGGCTTCCTGGTGACCGGGATGCTGTTCCCGCTGATCCTGCCGCCGACCATTCCGCTGTGGCAAGTAGCGCTGGGCATCGCTTTCGGAGTGATCATCGGCAAGGAGATCTTCGGCGGCACGGGGATGAACATTCTCAACCCCGCCTTGACCGCGCGCGCGTTCCTGTTCTTCGCCTACCCGGCGCAGATTTCGGGCAACCAGGTTTGGACGGCCGCCGACACGACCGTCGACGGAGCGAGCGGCGCGACGTGGCTCGCCGAAGCAGCCGTGCTGGGGCAGAGCGCGCTGACCGAAGGCGTAAGCTGGTGGGACGCGTTCCTGGGGTTGGTGCCCGGCTCGATGGGCGAGACCTCGGCGCTCGGCTGCTTGATCGGCGCAGTGATTCTAATCGCGTCGCGCGTTGGCTCGTGGCGCATCATGCTCGGCGTGTTTGCCGGGTCGGCGACGGTGTCGTTGCTGCTGAACGCGATCGGCTCCGAGACCAACCCGCTCTTCGGCGTGCCGTTCTGGTGGCACATCGTGCTCGGGGGCTGGGCCTTCGGCGCCGTCTACATGGCGACCGACCCGGTGTCGGCCTCGCATTCGAATACCGGCAAGTACTTCTACGGGTTCTTGATCGGGCTGTTGGCCATCTTGATTCGGGTGGTCAACCCGGCGTATCCGGAGGGGATTATGCTGGCCATCCTGTTCATGAACCTGTTCGCCGCCTTGATTGACTACTTCGTGGTTCAGGCCAACGTCAAGCGCAGGAGGGCGCGTTATGCGGCATAGCGTCGGATACACGATCCTGTTTGCCGGCGCGGTTTGCGTCGTGTGCGCCATCTTGGTTTCGAGCTCCGCCGTGTCGCTGGCGGACCTGCAGACCGTCAACGCCGAACTCGACAAGCGCAAGAACGTGCTGCTAGCGGCGGGCCTAGCGGATAGCTCCGAGCGATTGAGCGCCGAGGCAATCACCACGCGCTTCGAACCAGTCAAGACGGTTGTGATTGATCTCGAAACGGGCGAGCCTGCCCCGGATGTTGACCCAGCGACCTACGATCAGCAGAAGGCAAAGTCCGACACCGAGCAGAGCCGCGAAGCACCCGCGAACCTCTCGGCCATCAAGCGCCTGCCCCAGTACGCCGTCATCTACCACGTGATGGGCGAACAGGACGAGGTGAAGATGATCGTCCTGCCCGTCGAAGGGTACGGGCTTTGGGGGACTCTGTACGGCTTCTTGGCGCTGGACGCCGATACGAGAACGGTGCGCGGGTTGACCTACTACCAGCACAAAGAGACGCCCGGGCTAGGCGGCGAGGTCGACAACCCGAAATGGAAGGCCGCGTGGCCGGGCCGCATCGCTTTCGACGACGCCGGCAAGCCGGTGATCGAAGTGATCAAGGGCCCCGCGGGGCCTCCGTCCAGCGATCCAAACCGCGTGGACGGCTTGGCGGGCGCGACGATTACGAGCCGCGGCATCACCAACATGCTTCGTTTCTGGCTTGGAGAAGACGGCTTCGGACCTTACCTGGAAAAGTTCCGCAAGAGCCGCAGTGTTTCGTAGGAGAGGTTTTTCAGGGAAATAGTCGCGGGGCGACGGTAGAGGATTTCGATGGCAGACCCGGCTAGAAAAGCGCTGCTTGATCCACTGTTTGAGAACAACCCCATCGCCCTGCAGGTGCTGGGCATCTGCTCGGCGCTGGCGGTGACGACCAAGCTCGAAACGTCGGTGGTCATGTGCGGCGCGGTGATCTTCGTGCTGACGCTGTCGAACTTCTCGATCAGCTTGATCCGCGATCACATCCCCAGCTCGATTCGCATCATCGTACAGTTGACGATCATCGCTTCGCTGGTGATTGTGGCCGATCAGTTCCTGAAGGCGTACCTGTATGAGATCAGCAAGCAGCTCTCGGTGTTCGTGGGGCTGATCATCACCAATTGCATCATCATGGGCCGTGCCGAGGCTTTCGCGATGCAGAACGGACCGACGTTGAGCATCGCCGATGGATTGGGCAACGGGTTCGGCTACAGCGCGGTCCTGCTCATCACCGGGGCGATCCGCGAGTTGCTCGGGGCGGGTAGGCTGTTCGGTCATGTAGTGTTACCGCTGGTCACCGACGGTGGCTGGTACCACCCGAACGGGCTGATGCTCACCTCGGCAGGCGCGTTCTTCATCATCGGTTTCTTGATTTGGGGCCTGCGGCTATGGAAGCAAGACCAGATCGAGGAGGAGGGCTAAGATCGTGACGGAACACTATCTAAGCCTGGCGGTTAAGGCAATCTTTGTTGAGAACATGGCACTGGCCTTTTTCCTCGGCATGTGCTCGTTCCTGGCGGTCTCGAAAAAGGTGAGCACGGCCATCGGGTTGGGCGGAGCTGTGGTCTTCGTGCTCATGCTGACGGTGCCGATGAACAATCTGATCTTCCGCTATCTGCTTACCGATGGCGCGATGGTCTGGCTGCACCCGAGTCTAGCGGAGTATGATCTATCGTTCCTCGGGTTCCTGTGCTACATCGGCACGATCGCGGCCATGGTGCAGATCGTAGAGATGGCGCTCGACCGCTTTGTTCCGGCGCTGTACAACGCACTCGGCATCTTCCTGCCGTTGATTGCGGTCAACTGCGCGATCCTGGGCGCGTCGTTGTTCATGGTGGAGCGCGAGTACACCCTAGCCGAGAGCACGGTGTTCGGCTTGGGGTCGGGCATCGGATGGGCGCTGGCGATTATCGCCTTGGCGTCGATTCGCGAACGCATGCGCTACAGCAATGTGCCGCCGGCGCTGCGGGGCTTGGGTATGACGTTTATTCTTACGGGCTTGATGGCGATCGGCTTCATGATGTTCGGAGGGATTCAGTTGTAGCGGCGCGGGCGCGTCGTAACGCGTCCCGACATTGGTTTCGAGAAACGGGATTGCCGGAAGAACAGAGTAAGGGATGACTGTACTGCTTGGCGTCTTCATGTTCACCCTCGTCATCTTGACGTTGGTGGTGGTATTGATGGCGGCCCGCACGCGGCTGGTGGCCGGCGGTGAGGTGAATATCGTCATCAACGACGACACCAGCAACGCCGTTCATGTAGCGGCGGGCGGAACGCTGCTGAACGCCCTGGCCGACCAGCGGATCTTCATTCCGTCGGCGTGCGGAGGCAAGGGCACCTGTGGCACTTGCAAGGTCGATGTCGAATCGGGCGGCGGTTCGCTGCTACCCACCGAGACCAGCCATGTCACCCGCGGCGAGGCGCGCGAGGGGTGCCGCCTTTCCTGCCAGGTCAAAGTCAAGCAAGACATGAAGATCCGGCTGCCGGCCGAAATCTTCAGCGTTAAGGAATGGAAATGCAAGGTGCGCTCGAATCATAACGTGGCGACCTTTATCAAGGAGTTCGTGCTGGAGTTGCCCGAGGGCGAGGAGGTGCCCTTCCGCGCCGGAGGATACATCCAGATTTCGTGCCCGCCTCACTCAGTCCATTACAAGGACATCGATGTCGAGCCGGAGTTCCGCGCTGATTGGGACAGGTTCCAGATTTGGGAAATCGACTCGGTTGTTAGCGAGCCGGTCAGCCGTGCGTACTCGATGGCGAATTACCCCGACGAAAAGGGCGTCATCATGCTCAATGTGCGAGTAGCGACGCCTCCGCCTCGTGCTCCGAAAGGTACGCCGCCGGGCATCATGTCGTCGTTTATCTTCAGCAGGGAGCCCGGCGACGAGGTGACGATCTCGGGTCCGTTCGGAGATTTTTTCGCGAAAGACACAAACGCGGAGATGGTCTTCATCGGAGGCGGCGCGGGCATGGCGCCGATGCGCTCGCACATCTTCGACCAGTTCCAGCGTGTGCACACGAAACGCAAAGTGTCGTTCTGGTACGGCGCGCGCAGCTTGCGCGAGGCCTTCTACGTCGAGGACTTTGACGGCATCCAGAAAGCGAACCCCGACAACTTCGAATGGCACATAGCCTTGTCCGAGCCCCTGCCCGAGGATCACTGGACCGGTTACAACGGCTTCATCCATCAGGTGCTCTATGACAACTACCTCAAAGACCATCCGGCGCCGGAAGACATCGAGTACTACATCTGCGGACCGCCGATGATGATGAGCGCCTGCTTCAAGATGCTCGATGACTTGGGCGTTGAGCCTGAAAACATCGCCTTCGACGACTTCGGCGGGTAGGCGGCTTTCTCAGCAGCTAAGGCCGTGGGCTATCCTGTCTGGCCCTTCCGGGGCCCGAGGGACAGCGAGGTGCGCCTTTGCATTCGCGAAATTGGTACTGGGAAACCGAATAGGAGTGGTGTGTTGAAGCTCCGAAGCACTCTCGAGTCCAGCGGCTTTCGAGGGGCAGGAAGGTTCGTGCCGGACCGCTCCCTCACGGTCACGGCTCGGTTTCGGAGTCGGTGGTCGTTCGGACAGGTGGTGCTCTTGGTGGCGGGAGCGTGGCTCGGGCTGCTCTGGGCCTGCGGGCCCCAGCCGGCCGCACTCCAGCAGTACTCCTTCCAGGGCCCGACGATGGGCACAACCTTCACCGTGAAGGTCGCCGCGGAAGACCTCACCGACGGGCAGCGCCAGGAGGTCCGCGGCACGATCGAGGCGGAGCTGGAGAACGTCAACGCCAAAATGTCGACCTACCTCGACTCCTCGGAGCTTTCGCGCTTCAACCAGTCGCGGGACACAGAGCCGGTCACGCTCTCGGCCGACACGATCGCCGTCCTGTCCGAGGCCATGCGCATTAGCGAAGCCACCGAGGGGGCGTTTGATGTGACCGTGCGGCCTCTGGTGGAGGCCTGGGGATTCGGTGCGACC
>JAKZVK010000458.1:0-7049 GCA_047516085.1 Bryobacterales bacterium | reverse complement strand
CCAAGAGTCGCCGTCGGATCGTAGCGGGATCTCGATCCAGACACCGGCAGCACATGTCGAAAGTGAGCGCGCCCGTGGTTCCTTCGGTGACCCAGGCGGCTGTCTCGCGGTAAGCGCGAGGAGTCCCGTAGCAAAAGTCCTCGACGGCCTGCACGAGAACCGCGGCCGCGAGACGCCGTAGACTGCGGTCAATCGTTGGTTTGCTTCCGGATGTGGTGCTGGCTGCGTATTTCACGGTCTGCCCCCTACAAGTCGGAGTGTTTCGCGTAGATCGCCAGGGCGTGGAGATTCCTGAGTCCCAGCTTGGAGTTCACGCCCCCGATTTCAACAGCGACACGATCGGTCGGTATGGAAAGCCTCGCCGCCAAGTCGCGATCCTTGAAGCCCCTTCCGACCAACGAAACGAGTCGGCGTTCGTCGGCAGTCAGGCAATTCGGAGGCGGCAGTCGAGCAAAGCCTAACATCTAGTGCAAGCATGCTCCGATTGGAGGCGTCCGTCTATGGCTCATTGGTCACATTCTCGACGGTCACCTTCGTACTACGAGAATCAGGTCTTCCCTCTACGGTCCGGCCCGGTCTGTGGCAGGTTTCTTGTGTGGGAAGAACGTTATTCCCAATGTTTTGCTCCATCGTGGAGTCGGTTCATTGCGGTGATTTTGTCGGTGTCGTGCTCTGTCGTGCCGCTCTGCGGCGATAGGCCGACGTGCCGCGCCAGACGTGGTCGTTTCGTTGTAAAGGGACCCGCCCGCGAATGGTAGAATGGCGGGCCATGCGCCGATCATGTCTCGCGCTCCTGCTCGTCTTGCTACTGCTGCCTTCAGTGCCGGTCTGGGCGGGGACGTTTGTTTACGTCTCGTTGAGCGGGGAGAACCGCATCGCCGTGTTCCGGCTGGATGAGAGTAGCGGTGCGCTCGAGTCCGCCGAATCGCTGGCCGTCGATGGGTCACCGGGATCGATTGCGCTCGATCCATCGGGCCGGCGTCTCTACGTCGCCTTGCGATCGACGGGCAAGCTGGCAGCCTTGCGCGCTAACCCGCGGACAGGCGAGTTGACGGTGGCGCACGAGACCACGGTTGGCGAATCGTCACCCTATGTGATTACGGCGGCGGGCGGTCGCTACCTGCTATCGGCGTACTATCGGGCCGGCAAGGTGATGGTCCATTCGATCGGGGACGATGGTGCTCTTTCGGCGGCGCCCTTGCAAACGATCGACACCGCGCCGCGGGCGCATTGCATTCGACCGGACCCCTCGGGGAAGTTCGTCTTCGTGCCTCACACCGCCCCGAACGCTGTCTTCCAGTTCCGGCTCGACGCTGACGCGGGCCGATTGGTCGCGAACACTCCGCCGGAGGTCGAAACGCCGCCGGACACGGGACCCCGCCACATCTTCTTTCATCCGACGGCAGCTTTCGCCTACGTGGCCAATGAGCAAGGCAGCAGTGTGACGGCGTACCGCTTCGACCGCTCGGTTGGAACCCTCGAGCCGCTGCAAACGCTCTCCACGCTGCCGGAGGGGTTCGAAAAACGCAATAGCTGCGCCGATGTGGAAGTGACGCCGGACGGCCGGTTCGTCTATGTCTCGAATCGCGGCCACGATTCGTTGGCTGGGTTTCGTGTTGATGCTGCCGAGGGAACGCTGACGCCGATCGGCCGATACCCGACCGAGCAGACCCCCCGCTCGTTCAACATCGATCCGTCGGGACGCTATATCGTTGCCGCCGGACAGGCGTCAGGGCGCCTGGCCACCTACCGGCTTGAAGACGACGGGCAACTGAATCGTTTGACGACCTATCCGGTCGGGGATGGACCGGCGTGGGTCTTAATCGTGAAGTACGAGTAGCCTTGCCCGCGTAAACAGGCGCTTGACGTGACGATTCTTCAGACGCCCCTGGCGCTGGCGGACTCGGACTCGTGGTTGGATGTGTCATGTTGCGCCGAGGGGGAACCGCGGATTTCCATCCGCGGCTCGGTTGTGCTCGATGGCGCGCTCGTGGTGGGCCGGAGCCTCAAGCGATCGTCAGAGTCCCTAACGTAGGGATCTTGGGCACGGTTTGCACCTCCCTTGGCCGGTCGCCTTGCGATACGATACCGACATGCCGAGAAAACCTCGCTCCTTCGGTGAGCTGGCATACAGCCCGGTGCCGTTCGGCATCGGTCAAACCAAGCCCCACCACTACCTCGACATGCTGCGGATCGCCTGGGACAACCGCGGCAAGCTCGGCTACGCCTGGAAAGTCCTCACGCGCGGTGTCTGTGACGGCTGCGCGCTCGGCACCAGCGGCCTCAAGGACTGGACCATCGACGGCACCCACCTCTGCATGGTGCGGCTCGAGCTGATGAAGCTCAACACCATGTCGGCCTTCCATCCGACGCGGTTGAGCGACGTTTCGCAGCTCGAAGGCAAGACCTCGAAAGAGTTGCGCGAATTGGGCCGGCTCGGCTACCCGATGCGGCGCCGCAGGGGGGAGAAGGGCTTCAAGCTCGTCGGCTGGAGCGAGCTGTGGCAGGACGTGGGCGAGCGCTGGCGGGAGTTCGATCCCTGGCGCACGTACATCTATCTCACGAGCCGCGGCATCACCAACGAGGTCTACTACGTAGCGCAGAAGGTGGCTCGCTATCTCGGCTCGTCGAACGTCGACAACTCAGCGCGCCTTTGCCATTCGCCCAGCACGGCCGCCCTCAAGGCGACGCTGGGCGCCGCCGCCACGACCTGCTCCTACCGCGATTGGTACGACGCCGATGTGATCGTCTTCTTCGGTTCGAACCCGGCCAACGACCAGCCGGTCTCGATGAAGTATCTGGCCGAGGCGCGCAAGCGAGGCACGCGGGTGCTGCTGGTCAACGCCTATCGCGAGCCTGGCATGCAGCGTTACTGGGTGCCCTCGAACATCGATTCAGCGCTGTTTGGCACGAAGATGAGCGACGGCACCTTCCTGGTCAAAGTGGGCGGCGATATGGCGTTCGTCAACGCCGTGCAGAAGGTAATGATCGACCGCGGCTGGGTCAAGCAGGAGTTCATTGAAAACGCCTCGACCGGCTTCGACGAGTTGAAGGCGGGCCTCGACGAGCAGCCGATGGACGCCCTGCTGGCGGCCTGCGGCCTCCCCGCCCAGGAGGTCGAGACCTTCGCGCGGGAAATGGCCGAAGCCGACCGAGGCGTTTTCGTCTGGTCGATGGGCATCACGCAGCACTCCCAAGGCGCTGACACGATCAAGGGCATCATCAACCTCGGCCTCATGCGCGAGTTCGTGGGACGGCCGGGTTCCGGCATGATGCCGATTCGCGGCCATTCCGGCGTTCAGGGCGGCGCTGAGATGGGCGCCTATGCCACGGTCTTCCCCGGCGGCGTGCCGATCAACGAAGAAAGCGCGGCCCGGTTCACTGACCTTTGGGGCTTCGACGCGCCCTCGCGGCCGGGCTGGTCGACCGTGGACGCGCTCGAGGCCTCCTACCGGCGCGAGTTGGATGCGCTCTACTGCATCGGAGGCAACTTCCTCGAGACGATGCCACAGCCCGAGCGCATCCGCGCGGGGCTCGAAAGCATCCCCCTGCGCATTCACAGCGATATTGTGGTCACGTCGCAGATGTTGATCGAGCCGGCCGATACCGTGTACCTGCTGCCTGCGCGTACCCGCTACGAACAGCAAGGCGGCGGTACTGAGACCACCACCGAGCGGCGCGTGATCTTCTCGCCCTACATCCCCGGACACGACGTGGGCGACGCGCGCTCGGAATGGGAGATGCTGCTCGAGTTCGCCAAGGCGGCTAGGCCGGAGGATTATGAGAAGGTTCACTTTGAAAACGCCGCCGCCATCCGCGAAGAGATCGGACGGGTGATCCCCGCCTACGCCGGGATCGAGAAGCTGAGCAAGCAGGGTGATCAGTTCCAGTGGGGCGGACCGATGCTGTGTGCCGACCGCAAGTTCGGAACGCCCGACGGCAAGGCTCGCTTTCAACCGGTACTGCCCGCCGACCTGGGCGCGGAGCCGGCGAACGGCCAGTCGTTCCTGCTAGCCACGCGACGGGGCAAGCAGTTCAACTCGATGATCCAGCAGCAACGAGACCCCATAACCGGTGCCGAGCGCGACCACATCTTCATCGCGCCGGCCGACGCGCAGCGGCTGTCTCTCACGACCGGCGACCGATTGGTGCTGCGGAACGACCACGGCCTGTTCCGCGGCCGGGCCTTCGTAGCCGAGGTAGCTCCGGGCACGCTGCAAGGCCATTGGCCGGAAGTCCTTGGCCTGATCCCCAACGGCCACGTGGACCCGCTGGGAGGCGTGCCCGACTACAATGCCCGCGTCACGCTCGAAGTCGGGAGCTAAGAGACAGCCGCGGGCTGTGAGCCGGGGCAGCCAAGCCGCCACCCCGCAGGGCTTCCTGGCGACCCGTCCTAGCCGCAGCGAAGTGATGGCTGAGATCCTCCAGCAACCCCTTGAAACCCCGGCGGCTTGGCGAGGTTCCGACTTCGCGGCGGACCCCTCCTGGATCTACGTGTTGGAGAAAAGGGTCATCACCGAGCTGGAGGCGAATCGGGAAGCGGTCCATCGTTCGGGCAAAACCCTGTTCGAGGTCCGCGCGGAGGACTTCCCCCTGCCCTCGTTCGACCCACTCCGCCGCGAGCTACAGGATCAACTCGAGGGTGGCCACGGCTTCGCGTTGATCCGCGGATTGCCGGCCGAAGACTGCTCCGAAGACGATGCGGCGCTCCTCTTCTGGGGTCTCGGCGTCCACCTCGGCGCCCCCGAGGAGCAGGACCGCGCGGGCAACCTCTTGCATCATGTGCGCGACACCGGGCAGGACTTGAGAGCGGACGACGTCCGTAAATACCAGACCAACCAGGAGATCCCGTTTCACAACGACGGCAGTGACATCTTCATGCTGCTGTGCCTGCGCAATGCGAGACAGGGCGGCCGCAGCCGGCTCGTCAGCGCCACCACCGTGTTCAACGAGATCGTGCGCCGCCGGCCGGACTTGGCCGCGGTTCTACAGCAGCCCTTCTACTTTGACGCCCGCGGCCAACAGGCTCCGGGAGAGCCGCGCTACCAGAAGCTACCGGTCTTCCACTACTACGCCGGCTTCTTGAGTGTTCTGCACAAGCGCTTCTACATCGATCTCGCGCAACGTTTCCCCGAGGTGCCCCCCCTGACCAGCGAGCAGGTCGAGGCGCTTGACCTCATGGACGACGTCTGTGAAGAGCCGGGAGTCAGCCTGGACTTTGAGACGTTGCCGGGAGACATCCTGGTCGCGAACAATTACGAGATCGTCCATTCGCGAACCGCTTTTGAAGACCACTCGCAACCCGAACGGCGTCGCCACATGCTTCGCCTATGGCTCACCATCCCCAATGGCCGGCCCCTACCGCCCGTGTTCGAAACGACGCGAGAGTTTCGGCATAGCTACACCCGGCGCAAGCGTGCGTCGTAGGTGACCGTGCTGCGGGCGCGAGTGAGGCGAGGGCTGATCGGCACCGTTGAGCTGTACCCGCCACTGGCGCTCCAGGCTCGGTTTCGCGCGGGTGGCGGATGGATCAGACCACTAGTCTGAGAAAAGCCTGGCGGAGGCAGCTCCGGCACCGTCAGGCGACTTCACCGCGACGCGTACTTCTTCCGCTGGGGGCGTTTCACAACGGTAGTGGATGGTATAGCGGTTGGAGAACAAGCGTACCCCCGACTGCGCCGCACGCGTTACTTCTCTGCCCTTTGATGCGTGGCGGTACCACCCCCCCGTGCTCTTGGCCAACTCACGTAGGGTGGTGGAGGTTGGGGTTTCGTTGAACTCGATGATAGACGCCGGGACGCGGGCGGCCCGCAACTCGCGTATCAAGTCGGCGAGGCTTCGCTCACTGCCGCGGTCGTCGCCGTCAGCGATCGCAATGATCGAGCGAGAGCCTTTCTCTCTCGTCAGTAGCTCTTCCGCAGCACGTCCGATCGCATCGTGAATCCGGGATGCCGTCCTCAGGCCGGGGTGCGGACGGCGGACGAGCGCGGCATAACGCTTCATGTCGGTGGTGAAGGGAACGCTGCGCTCCACGTCGAGCGAGAACTTGTAAGCGCCAACGAGGTCGTCCGGCGCCTTGTTCTTCAAGCTGAGAACGACCGCCCCTGTCATTTCTTGGAGTTGGGTGGCTGACATGCTCCCGCTGCAGTCCAGAACGTACATCAGGTTCATGGGACCGCACTCCTGTGCGGACAGCACCTCGTAGTCGGTGATGAGCTGATCGCCCTCGTGGATCTCGACGTGCGGTCTTGCAAGATTCTCTACTCTCATTCCCTCCGCATCGGTGATTGCGAGATAAAGGCAGCGGCCCCTGTTCGGCTCAGCGGCGGCGTAAAGGATCTGCACCTGCAGTTCTTTCTCGAGCGCCCTCGGCTCTTCCGCGGGCTCGTCCTCGACCTCTCGCCGGACCGGTTCGGAGACTGGGGCTTCCGCGGCCTGCGCCGCTTCGATCTTTCGGATCGCCTTATCGGCTTCAGGCCGTACGCGGGGATCGCGGTCTTGTTGGAGCTGCCGAAGCAGCGGCAACCAGTTGGGGTCTTCAGTCTCTCCGACAATCCAAGCCGCCCGAGTACGAAAGTCCGCGATCGGGTGCCTGACGAGATCGTTCAACCATTGGGACGCGCGCGAGTCGCCAAGGCGATGGGCTGCGAGAATGGCGTGGGCCTTTACGTCAGGGCTGGAGTCTGACACGGCGGTCAGCAGAATCGACGGCAGCTCCTTGCTCAAGCGGAAGCCAATGCCGTCTATGGCGGCAGCTCGCACTTTAGGGTCCGGGTCCTTCAGAACGTTCTCGATGAACAGTTCGTTTTGGCAGTGTTGGGCAAAGATGCGGCCGGCCTTCGCACGTATGTCCGGGCCTTCTTCCCGCAGTGCGTGGATCAACAAGGGCAGGGTACGATTGCTCTCCGCAGTTTCCGCAAGGAGCCGAAGAACTCGTGACTTTAGGCTTCCGGAGGCGGTCTTCATTGCTTTGGCCAAATCGACGTCAAGACGTTCGACCTTGCCTCTCATCGCTTGCACCAGCACGACTGCTTCGCCGACGGACGAGA
>JAKZVK010000457.1:0-3235 GCA_047516085.1 Bryobacterales bacterium | reverse complement strand
GTTCAAGCTGCCGAGCAAGACATCGCGTTGCTCGTCGTTTGGGTCACGGGCGGTGGCCAGCTTATACCCGTATCCGATACGCTCGCGAGCCGTGGGCCCGCCTTCGGTCATCATGCGCTCGGCCAACAGGCGCGATGCCTCGATGAAGGTCACGTCATTCATCAGGTTGAGCGCCTGGAGCGGCGTGTTCGTTCGGGATTGCCGTACCGTACAAGCCTCGCGCCCGGCCGAGTCGAAGTTGAGCATCGAGGGCGGCGGCACGGCGCGTTTCCAAAAGGTGTACAAGCTGCGGCGGTAGAGATTGTCGCCGTGGTCTTGCTCATAGGCCTTGCCGCCGGCAAGCTCCGTCCAAAGGCCGACGGGCTGATAGGGTTTGACGGACGGCCCACCGATTTCGTCCACCAGCAGCCCGGAGATCGCCAGCGCCTGGTCGCGCACCACTTCGGCCGGCAGGCGCAGCCGCGGGCCTCGGGCAAGCAGACGGTTGTCGGGGTCTCTCTTCTGCAGTTCCGGTTCGACTTTGGATGACTGGCGATACGTCGCGCTCAGCACAATCTTTTTCTGGAGGGCCTTCACGTCCCAGCCCGACTCCCTAAACTCGACAGCGAGCCAATCGAGCAGCGACAGGTGCGTCGGCCATTCGCCCTGGGAGCCAAAGTCTTCCACCGTCCGCACGAGCCCTGTACCGAAATACACCTGCCAGAAGCGGTTCACCGTTACGCGGGCGGTGAGTGGGTTGTCGCGGCTTACCAGCCAACGCGCGAAACCCAGCCGATTATCGCCGTGCTCGTCCTTGACGGGTGGCAGAATAGCCGGTACGCCGGGTGAGACCGTCTCGCCGGGTTTGTCGTAGGCTCCTCGCACGAGCACGTGCGTCTGCCGGCGCGACTCCCTTTCCTTCATCACCATTACGGTCGGCAGGCTGTCGACGAACTGCCCGTGTTTCTTGCGCGTCTCCGTTACCTTCAGCCACGCTTCGCGGATGTCTTCAGGAGCGTACTGGTCCAAGAAGCAAAGCCGTAGCTTCTCTGCCTCGCCCGCTGTGCGGCGACTCGGCTTGACCGCGGCGATCCGTCCCGCGGGCTTGGCGGTTGCCAAGACCGCGACTTCTTGCGGCGTCAGGTCGCGGTCGTACACCCGTACCTCGTCGATGTCACCGCGAAAGCGGTCTGGCGCGTTCCCTACCGCGCCGATCCGTAGGGGGGCTTTGACGCCGAACGACTGGTTCAACTCGTTGACGACGTAGGTTAGCTTCGAGGGCGTGCCATTGACGTAGATGGCCGTGCCCTCGGCCAGCCTGGACCCGTCGTAGCTGGCTGCGACGTGGTACCAACGGTTCAGTTTCAGCGCCTGGGCGGTCTCGACGCGGGTCGAGTCGTCAAGCCAGCGATTGACGAGGTTGAACTGGAGCTTGCCGTCCTTCAAGTAGAGGCCATACCCCTCTTTTTCGGTCGCCCCTTGCTTGGTGCGGGTCAGGATCGGCCCGTCGGCTGCCGTTGGGTACACCCATGCGGATAGCGTAAATTTCTCGGTAAAGCTAAAAGGTGCGACATCGCCGCCGTCGACGAAGCGTTTCCCGTCGAAGCGCGCTGCTTGACCGACCTTGCCCTTAACGAAATCGGGCAGGCCGTCCACGAGCCGGGTAGGGACGCGGCCCGACCCAGGTGTCTCGCCCAAGACGTTGCCGTCGAGCGAGTAGTGGGCTACCAGCCCATCATGCAGCGACCAGTCGAGGAACTGCGACTTGGCCGCCGACTTCTCCCAGACCGCTTGGATCTTCTCGATCTCGCCCCGCAGGGAAGCAAACTCGACTTCCGCTTCAGCTAGCTTCGTGTCCAGTTCTTTCAGTTCTTTCTTCTGCTTGGGCGTCGGAGCTTGAATGAATGGCGGTGAATTGCCGTACTTGAACGCTTTGCCGTTCTCGGGGACGTTGTTGAAGTACGCAAAGAACTTGTAGAACTCCTTCTGCGTGAGGGGATCGTACTTGTGGTCATGGCAGCGGGCGCAGCCCATCGTCAGGCCCAGCCAGACGGTTGAGGTTGTCTCGACTCGGTCCACCACATATTCGACCGCGTACTCTTCCGCGATGATGCCGCCTTCGCCATTGCCGCGGTGGTTGCGATTGAATCCGGTGGCGATCAGTTGATCAAGGGTGGGATCGGGCAACAGGTCGCCGGCGATCTGCTCAATTGTGAACTGGTCGAACGGCATGTTGTCGTTGAAGGCGCCGATGACCCAGTCCCGCCAGCGCCACATATACCGTTCGGCGTCGGTCTGATAGCCGTTGGTATCGGCGTAGCGCGCGGCATCCAGCCAACGGATCGCCATCCGTTCGCCGTAGCGCGGCGATTGGAGCAGGCGGTCTACCACCTTTTCGTAAGCCGTGGTTGAAGAATCGCTGACGAACGCGTCGACTTCTCCCGGCGTGGGTGGCAATCCGGTCAGGTCGAGCGTGACGCGGCGGATCAGCGTCGGGCGCTCGGCTTCGGGTGAGGGCGCAAGCCCCTCGCGTTCGAGCCGGGCGAAAACGAAGTTGTCGATGGCGTTCCGGGGCCAGTTGGCATCGCGAGCGTCCGGCGGGCGAGGACGCGTCGGGGTGACGAACGACCAGTGCCGTTGCCACTTGGCTCCCTGCTCTATCCAGCGGCGAATCAGCCCGATCTCGCGCTCGGAGAGCTTGCTGTGTCCCTCATAGGAGGGCGGCATGCGGCGAATCGGATCGTCGCTGGTGATGCGTTCGATGAGCGTGCTTTTCTCAGGTTGTCCCGCCACGATGGCGAAGTGTCCGCCGAGGTCTTGGGTCGCGCCCTTCTCCGTATCGAACCGCAAGGGCGTCTTGCGGTTGTTGACGTCAGGGCCGTGACACGTGAAGCATTTGTCGGAGAAGATCGGCCGCACGTCGCGGTTGAACTCGGCGGCCGCCGAGGAATCGGCAGCGGCAAGTTCAGCGGAGAAGAGCGTCGAGAGTACGAGGGCGGCAACGGAGACACGAGCCACGCGTGCGGCAACGGGAGAATTCATTTCACTTCCTTCACCCCTGCTAGATCATAGCGCGAATCGCCCCTCCCGAGACAGCAATGCCCGCACTTCCCCCGTTTCGGACGTAGTCCGATTCAGCGGACGTCGGCCGCGGCTACAAGTCGAGGCCCACGGCGCGGCCGTTCTCCCGCGACCGGCCCAACTGCATTCTCCTGTCGAGCACCTTGGTGAGTTCCGCTCCGAACAGGCAAACATG
>JAKZVK010000456.1:0-9411 GCA_047516085.1 Bryobacterales bacterium | reverse complement strand
CCAGCGTGAGACGTTCGGCATGCTGCATGGTGACTCGCATTCACCCGCAGTGTGCCCTGACCCCACCGCTGCATTCTCAGGATCATCTTGTGTTGGAAACACTCCCCCCTTTCAGGATCATCTTGTATTGGACAACTCTGTACACCTCGCGTGGATCTGATATAGTGGTACCGTTTGCATTCTTCCCCGTATACTGCCGCACAGGCAAACCCCAACGTGTTCTCAACCAAAAGGAAGGTGCTTGGTGAGTAAGACCACAGAAGGCCAAGACAAGACTCAGCAGCGCCACAATGGCTTCTCTCGCCGGACGTTTCTGCAGGGCGTCGGCACGGGAAGCGGTGTTGCTGGAGCAGCGATTCTCACTCCCGATGTGCAGGCCGCACCTGCCGCGGGCGATGTCGTGGGTCCGGGCGAGGTCGAGATGACCTTGCGCATCAACGGCAAGAACCATGCGCTCAAGGCGGAGCCGCGCGTCACCCTGCTGGACGCGTTGCGGAACCGCCTGGATTACACCGGAGCGAAGAAAGTGTGTGACCGGGCGACCTGCGGCGCTTGCACGGTGATCGTCGATGGCAGCGCCGTCTACGCTTGCTCGATGCTGGCGATCGAAGCGCAAGGCCGAGACATCCAGACGATCGAGGGGCTCTCCCCGCGTCGCGGCGGCCTGCATCCGGTCTCGGCGGCTTTTGTCAGCAACGACGCCCAGCAGTGCGGCTTCTGTACGCCGGGTTTCGTGATGGCGTGCAAATCGTTCCTCGACAAGAACCCGAATCCCTCCATGGACGATGTCGAGGTGGGTTTGAGCGGAAACATCTGCCGATGCGGAACCTACGTCGGCGTTCGACAGGCGGCCCTGGAAGCGGCCCGCAACATGAAGGGAGGACGCCGTGGCGACTAACTACGATTGGCCGGCACAAGCAGATCGCAGTCTCATCGGCAGGCGCCTGGACCGTCTCGACGGTCCGATCAAGGCGACCGGCAAGGCGAAGTACGCCTACGACCGCAACCCGGAGGGGCTGCTCGTGGGGCGTCTCGTCAACAGCCCTCACGCCAATGCCCGCATCAAGAGCATCGATGCCAGCGGTGCCGAGAAGACGCCCGGCGTTCGCGGCGTCATTCTGATCAAAGACATCGGCGACGAGTTGCAATGGGTCGGGGCCGAGATCGCGGCGATCGCGGCCGACACCGAAGAGATCGCGCGCGACGCGGTCGAGAATTTCAAGGTCGAATACGAAGTACTGCCCCACGTCGTCAAAGACGAGGACCTCAACAAGGTCGGCAACCGGGCCAAGCCCGGCCAGGACAACACCCAAGGCGACATGGCCAAGGGCTTCCAGGAAGCCGACGAAACCCACGAGGGCTACTACGGCAGCGCGACGATCACGCACTGCTGCCTCGAGCCCCACGGCAACACAGTTCACTGGAAGGGCGAAAAGGACATCACGGTGTGGGCTTCGACCCAGGCGGTGGGCCGGATCGGCGCCGACTTGGCGAAGAACCTTTCGGCGGACCCGTCATTGCCGAAGGTCAGCCCAAGCGACATCCATGTCATCACTCCCGTCATGGGTGGCGGCTTCGGCAGCAAGTTCAACATCGACAGTTGGGGCATCGCCGCCGCGAAGCTCTCGCGGATGACTGGACGGCCGGTCAAGATCATGCTCGATCGCGACGAGGAGTTGATGGTGGCCGGCGGCCGTCCGTCGTGGTACGGCAAGGTCAAGGTCGGCGCCAAGAAAGACGGCACGCTCACGGCGTTCGAGTGTGAAAGTTGGGCCACGGGCGGGATGGGCCGCGGCAGTAACCCTTCGGGGGCTCTGCCCTACGTCTTCATCGAGATGCCGAACCATCACGTGCGGCACATCAACGTGGCGACAAACACCGGTCCGGCGCGTGCCTGGCGGGCGCCGCGGCATCCGCAGACCGCGGTGATCACTCACTGCGCGCTGACGGATCTGGCCGAGAAGATGAAGATCGACCCGGTCGATTTCTTCAAGACCAACGCCAAGTTCACGCCACGGCCCGATGTCTATCGAACCGAGCTCGACAAGGCTGCCGAGTTGATGGACTGGAAGGCCAAGTACCATAGTGCCGGCGACCCGGCCTCGGGCCACGTCAAGCGCGGGGTGGGGCTTTCGGTGCACACCTGGGGCGGGCGTCCTCACGACAGCCAGTGTCGTGTGACGATCGAGCCCGATGGCACGGCAGCCGCCGAGTTGGGCAGCCAGGATCTTGGTAGCGGGACGCGGACGGTGATCGCGATCGTCCTGGCCGAAACGGTCGGCCTGGGCGTCAATCAGGTCAAGGTGAATATCGGCGACAGCAAGTACCCGCCATCAGGGGCCTCGGGCGGCAGTACCACGGTCGGAGGCGTCTCCTCTTCGACGCGCCGCGCCGCGGTCAACGCGCTCGAGAAGCTGAAGGAGACGGTTGCGGGGGACTTGGGCGCGTCGTCGCCGGATGAGATCGAGGCCAAGGGCGGCTACCTGCAGCTCAAGGCGAACCCGAAGAAGCGCCTGCGCTGGGCCGAGGCTTGCCGCAAGCTCGGTACGACGACGATCTCCGAGTTGGTCAATCAGCCCGACAAGGATGGCGTCAAGCTCGCCGATCAAGGCGTCGGCGGCGTGCAGATGGCGGATGTTTCGGTCGACACCGAGACCGGCATTGTCACGATGAACAAGATGGTCGCCGTCCAGGACTGCGGCCTGATCATCGACTTGAAGACCGCCGAGAGCCAGGTCTATGGGTCGCTCATCATGGGGATCTGTTCGGCCCTCTATGAAGAGCGGGTCTACGATCAGGTCTCCGGTCAATTCTTGAACGCCGACATGGAGTTCTACAAGCTGGCCGGCATCGGCGACATCGGTGAGTTGGTGGTCCACATGATGACGGGCGTTTACGACGACCGTGGCGTGATCGGACTGGGCGAGCCACCGGCGATTTCGCCCGACGCGGCGATTTCCAATGCGGTGGCCAATGCGATCGGCGCCCGCGTGCCGACCGTACCACTTACCCCCGACAAGGTCTTGGCGGCCTTGGAGAAGAAGGGAGGGATGGCGTAATGCAAGCGTTCGAATATACGGCTCCCAGCTCAGCGAAAGAGGCGGTGGGTCTGCTTTCCTCCAATTGGGGCGAGGCCGACGTGCTCGCCGGCGGAACCGATCTGCTCAGTTTGATGAAGGAGCGGATCCACACTCCCAAACGTGTCGTCAGCCTCAAGGGCGTCAGGGGCCTCGGCGGCATCGCGGCTTCCGGCGGCGGCGTCCAGATTGGCGCGGCCGCTACGCTGGACGCGCTGCTGGCCGATGCCACGATTGCCAAGAGCTATCCTTCGCTCGTTCAGGCCGCCGAAGGAGTGACCAGCCCGCAGATGCGCGCCATGGGCACGGTGGGCGGCGACCTTCTACAGCGGCCGCGTTGCTGGTATTTCCGCAACGGCTACGGTCTGCTCGGGAAGGACTCGAAGGGCAAGTCGCTTGTTCCGGAAGGCGAGAATCAGTATCACGCCATCCTCGGCAACAAGGGGCCGGCCTACTTCGTCAACGCGTCCAGCTTGGCGCCTGCTCTGATCGCTCTCGGCGCGTCGGTGACGCTGGTCGGTCCCGACGGCGAGCGCGAAGTTGACGTCGAGAAGCTCTATCAGACGCCCAAGAGCGACCGCGATCGCGAGACGACCATCAAGGCCAACGAGATCTTGACGATGATCAAGGTCCCCGCGGGTGGCCACAATGCGACGTACGAGGTCCGGCAGCGGCAGTTGATGGACTGGCCTCTGGCGGCGGCCTCGGTGTCGCTGAAGATGAGCGGCGGTACCGTTGAGAGTGCGCGGGTCGTGCTCGGGCACGTGGCGCCGACCCCATGGCGTTCTTCCGAAGCCGAGCGGGCAATCACCGGCAAGTCGGTTTCTGAAGAAGTGGCCATGCAGGCGGGCAAGGCGGCCGTCGCCGCGGCGACCCCGCTGAGCCGCAACAAGCACAAGGTGAAGTTGGCCAGCGTCGCCGTCAAGCGCGCTATCTTGAAGGCGGCCGGCTGAGGGGCTTTGTCATGGAGCCGCAGAAAAGCTTGCCCGTGGTCAACGGGCGTTGTGACGCGCTTCGCTGGAAGGGTATGTTCATCGCCACCGAAGAAGAATCGACGCCGGAGACGGCCGACGGCAGTAACTTTTGGTGCGTTTACACCCAGAACTGCGTGGGCCCCGACGGCGAAGGAGTGAGTGAGCAGATCTGTACTGCTTCGCGCTCCTGCTACGATCCGTTGTAGGCCGGGTGTGCGCCCGGAGAGCGGCGCCGGTGGGCGCGTTTTGCAGATTGCGTTGCGCCTTGTAGAATGAGCATAGGGAATGCGGGACCGTATTTCGGAGGGAAAACGACAATGAGAAGCTTTCGGCATGTGGGCCTGATGGCCCTGGTACTAGTGATTGCGACTTCGTTGGCCGGTGCGGCTGAGATCCGGGGAACCTACGTCGAAGCGCGGAACGCGGAAGTCTACACGTCCCACTGCTTCGCCAACTCGGAGCTGGGTCAGGCGGGCAACCTGGCGGTGATGACGTGGCGGATCGACGAGGGAGCGTGGAACAATGTGTCCCTCGATGGTTTAGGCGTGGTTGCGGTCGTGCGGGCCCGCACGACGCTGGGCGATCCGTTCAGCAACCCCTATCCCGCGAAGGCGGCGCTGATCTTCGACGAACGCGCAAGCGATGAGCAGCGCGCGGCTCTCGAGGGCTTCGCCAAGCAGATGGGTGGTGAGCTGATCGAAACCGTGGTCCGTCGCGACGCGGCGCCGATCCGGGTTGCGTTCGAGGGCAGCATTCACGAGCGGCGCGCGACCGTGGAAGCCGGCGATTTGGTGCGGATCGAGACGCGGCCAATCCACGACAGCGATTCACTCTGCCACCTCGATGACCTGTACTACACGCCGCTGGTGAGCCTCGACCACGCCATGCCGGCTTTCGGCGTACAGACGATGTTCGCCGGTGAGGGATTGGACCTGCGGATCGACGAGCGCAACCGCAGCAATTCCTACATCGGCACGTTCACGCTGGGCTCGGCGGCCTACACCGACTAGTCGAGCCGGAGCGGGACGGACCCAAACGGAACGAAATCAACGGTCGACAGGGAGCCGGCGGCGGCTCCCTGTTTGCATTTGGGGGGTTTGCATTTTGGGGTTGGCGTTTGGGGGAGGCGTATGGACCTCTTACGCGCCGACCGGTAACCGTGTGGCGACTTGTCGCGTAGTCTTTGCAGGGAGAGTATTCATGAGAAGAGTCAGGGTTCAAACGATCGGTTGCTTGTTGTCGTTGTTGGTGACGGCCTCGACGTGGGCCGCCAATTTCTCGGTGGAGGCCGCGGGAGCGCCTCCGGCGGACGGTATTCCAGCGGCGCTAAGCGGGATGCTGCAGGCCGACGGCGTCCGCGTGAAGGGCCCGGACAACAAGTTGGTGGGCGAGTACTGGGGACGCAAGGAAGCGTTTACGGGCGATCCGGTTTCGGGATACGGGATCCGATTCGACAGCCTACCGGAAGGGGCGCTGGTGGGCATCGTGCGCTTTCCCGAGAAGGGCTCGGACTTCCGCGAGCAGCACATCCCGCCCGGCATCTATACCTTGCGCTACGGGCTCCACCCCGAAGACGGCAATCATATGGGGGCGGCGGCGAGCCGCGATTTCGTCGTGCTGACGCCGCTGGCCGGGGACGCCGACCCGGCCAAGAACCACGGGGCGGACGAACTCATCGACATGAGCCTTACCATCGGCAACCCGCACCCTACCATCGCGCGCATTGAGCTGCCCGACGGCGACGGCGCGAGTCCCCACATCTGGCAGAATGATATGAGCCATTGGCTGATTGATCTGAAGGTGGTCGACGGCGCGGTCGGGCTGGTGGTGTACGGGCATTCCGAGGAGTGAGCGTAGGGCTCCGAATGCCGGCGAACCGGGGGCGTTTGGTTTCGAGTAGGTTCTTGGTTGTTGACAGGGGTTTGAGCGTTTGGATATAGTAACTAAAGGCTAGCGTTTCTGCTGTCATCGAGTATCCGACTCAGGGGTGAATCCGAAGACGGCTGGCTGAGGTTTTTGAGCCCCGAGTGATTCCGACGCCGAGAAGGTCTGCACTTTGCAGGCCGCATTAGGGTGACGGACTTTTCATCGCGGAAAGCACTGATAGAAGGGTAGTCTGCCCGCGCTTGGTGCCCGGGAAGTTGAGGGCACGGCTGGGGCAGATTCTTGCGGCGTTATGCCGCGCTCGGAATCGGGAAGTGGAACGGGAGTTCGAGGGAATAAGTAGTGCCTACGTTTAACCAGCTAGTTCGGATGGGGCGCAAACGTCCGAAGTTCGGAACGGCGAGTCCGGCCCTGCAGAGCTGCCCGCAGAAGCGCGGTGTCTGCACGAGGGTCTATACGGTCACGCCGAAGAAACCCAACTCGGCGTTGCGCAAGGTGGCGCGTGTTCGTTTGACGAACGGCATCGAGGTGACTACCTATATCCCCGGCGTCGGGCACAACTTGCAAGAGCACTCGATCGTTCTGATCCGCGGCGGCCGCGTGAAAGACTTGCCGGGCGTGCGGTATCACGTGATCCGCGGATCGCTCGATGCCTCCGGCGTGAGTGACCGCCGGCAGTCGCGCAGTAAGTACGGAGCGAAGCGCCCGAAGCAGTAGTCTGCTGCGTGCCACCATCGGAGAGATAATTATGCCGCGCCGGAGAGAGGTTGACAAGCGAACCCAGCAGCCTGACCCGCTGTTCAGTTCGAGCTTGGTGTCGCGCTTCATCAACTCGATGATGTGGGACGGCAAGAAGCGGACGTCGGAGCGCATCTTCTACGCGTCGATGGAAAAGGTCCGCGAGCGGGGCAACGAAGACCCGTTGAAGGTCTTCAAGAAGGCGGTCGACAACTGCAGGCCGGCGGTGGAGGTCAAGTCCCGCCGGGTCGGCGGCGCCAATTATCAGGTGCCGATCGAAGTCGACAACCATCGCCGCACCAGTCTGGCGATCCGCTGGTTGATCAACTTCGCGAGGTCGCGTAGTGAGAAAGGCATGGCCGATAAGCTGTGCGCTGAGATTCTGGACGCCGCCGCCAATCGGGGCGCGGCCATCAAGCGGCGGGATGACATCCACCGCATGGCGGAAGCCAACAAGGCGTTTGCTCATTATCGGTGGTAAGGCGGCGCGGGACGGAGCGGTTCATCATCCGGCTTAGCGCCGCTTTTAGTGTGCTATGGGACGTACAGTCAATCTAGAGAGGTATCGGAATATCGGCATCGCCGCTCATATCGACGCCGGTAAGACGACCACCACGGAGCGCATCCTGTTCTACACAGGACGCACGCACCGTATGGGAGAGGTGCACGAAGGCACCGCCATCATGGATTACATGGAGCAGGAGCAGGAGCGTGGCATCACGATCACCTCCGCGGCGACCACCTGCTTCTGGCGCGACCATCAGGTCAACATCATCGACACGCCGGGGCATGTCGACTTCACGGCGGAAGTCGAGCGCAGCCTGCGCGTGCTAGATGGCGCGATCGCCATCTTTGACGCCGTCGCGGGCGTGCAGCCGCAGTCGGAGACCGTATGGCGCCAAGCGGATAAGTACCGCGTTCCGCGCATCGGCTTCATCAACAAGATGGACCGCGTCGGCTCGGACTTCGACCAGGCCGTCCAAAGCATGCGGGACCGCCTGAAGGCGAACCCGGTTCCGATCCAAGTCCCCATCGGCAGCGAGGACAAGCTGCGTGGCGTGATCGACCTGGTTGAGATGAAGGCCATTGTCTGGCGGGACGAGACCCTGGGCGCCACCTACGACATCGAGGAAATCCCCGAGGAGATGCGAGAGGCGGCCGAGCGTCAGCGAGCGCAGTTGATCGAGCGGGTCTCCGAGCAAGACGATCAACTGTTTGAGAAGTACGTCGAAGGCACGCCGATCACGGAAGAAGACCTCAAGGCCGGCATCCGGCGTGCCACGATCGCCATCAAGATCACGCCGGTGGTGTGCGGCTCGGCCTTTAAGTACAAAGGCGTGCAGCGGCTCTTGGACGCGGTGGTGGACTATCTGCCGTCGCCGCTCGAAGTTCCGCCCGTGCAGGGAACTGATCTCGAGGGCAAGGGCGCTCTCACGCGCAAGGCCGGTGACGCGGAGCCCTTCTCGGCTCTCGTGTTCAAGATCCTCACCGATCCCTTTGTCGGCCAGCTTGCGTTCATGCGCGTCTATTCGGGCGTATTGAAAGCCGGCGAAAGCATCTACAACGTGGCAAAGCAGCGCCGCGAGCGCATCGGGCGCATGCTGCGGATGCACGCCAACAAGCGCGAGGAGCTCCAAGAGATCCGTGCCGGTGACATCGTCGCGGTCGTGGGGCTCAAGACCGTCCAGACCGGCGACACGGTGTGCGATGAGAAGGAGCCGGTAATTCTCGAGCCGATCGAGTTTCCGACGCCCGTCATCTCGTTGGCGATCGAGCCGAAGACCAAGGCCGACGAGCAGAAAATCGGCATGGCGCTCGGTAAGCTGGCGCAGGAAGATCCGACCTTCAAGGTGGTCACCGACCCCGACACCGGTCAGACGATCCTTTCCGGGATGGGCGAGCTTCATCTCGAAATTCTAGTCGACCGCCTGCTGCGGGAATTTGCCGTGGCGGCGAATGTCGGCAGGCCGCAGGTGGCCTACCGCGAGGCGATCCGCCGGAGCGCTGACGCTGAGGGCCGGTTCGTGCGGCAGAGCGGCGGGCGAGGCCAGTACGGCCATTGCAAGATCACGATCGAGCCCATGGCCGACGGCGACTACGAGTTCATTAATAAGGTCGTGGGCGGACGGATACCCAAGGAGTACATCGAACCGGTGTCCGCGGGCATTCGCGAGGCGATGTCGCACGGCATTCTCGCCGGCTATGAAATGAGCGGCGTGCGGGTCACGCTTAACGACGGCAGCTTTCACGATGTTGACAGCTCGGAGATGGCCTTCAAGATCGCCGGCTCGATGGCGTTCAAGGCAGCGGCCAAGCGCGCCAAGCCCGTCCTGCGCGAGCCCGTTATGGCGGTCGAGGTTGTGATGCCCGAGGAATACATGGGCGACGTCATCGCCGACGTGAACTCGCGGCGCGGACGGATCGAAGGGATGGAATTGCGCGGCGGCTCGCAGATTGTCAACTGCCTGGTGCCGCTGGTGGAGATGTTCGGCTACGCCACCGACCTCCGCTCGCGGACGCAGGGCCGCGGCAGCTTTTCGATGCACCTGCACGGTTACGAGGAATTGCCCGCGGCCAAGGCGGAGGAGATCATCGGCCGCGTCCAGGGGAAGGTGGTCCACTAGCACGTCGGGTGGATTCGGAGACGGCAGTTTCAGCGAAGAGAGGCGAAGATGGCGAAGGAGAAATTTGATCGCAGCAAGCCGCACGTGAACGTGGGGACGATCGGACATATCGAT
>JAKZVK010000455.1:0-4507 GCA_047516085.1 Bryobacterales bacterium | reverse complement strand
GTCTTGAGAAACTCGACGAAGTAGGGCCATTGTCCGAAGGCCGTTACGGCGGCCTCCTCGTCCCAGCGCAGCCCGACCTTGCCGCCGAAGGTTTCCCCTGTCGCGGCTGGCTGGTCCTCGCCCCCCTGCTGCTGTTCGGCTTCACCCTGCGGGTGAACTCGCTGCAACGCTTTGGTTTCGTTCATGACCCTAATTCTAGGGGGTTAACTGTGATTTCGGATGAGTTCAACTGCCGGTTCTAGGATGACGCTTCAATCAGATGGCTCATTCTCCTGCGACAACCGCCTTGACCTGCCGATAGAGCACGTAAGGCGAAAAGCCCGCGATCGCGAGCGGTCGGGTATAATTCGATCCATCAGCATGCCCACGGCTGCGACAACTCGTCGGCCTGTGGCGGCTCTTGCAGCCGCGCTCGTATGCGTGTCGCTCGGCTCGGCACAAACCCTGATCCAACCTTCGCTTGAGGACGGTGCGATCCGGATTCTCGGCATCGACCGCGCCATCCTCGCCTCGCCGGATAAACGCGACGACCTGCCCTGCACCGTCACGCCCGCCAAGGCGCGGCTCGGTTTCGACTTGCAGTTCACCGCGGGCTACCTGGCTAATGTTCCACTCGATTCGATCGCCGGAAACGGCAACGGGTTGCGGGTGCTGTTTCGAATCAAGCCTCTCGACGGCAAGAACCGCGAGTTCTATTTCTGGGACCGCTACAACGTACCGCCGATCGAGCCAGGCGCCGAAGGGGAAGCGTCGATCCCGGGCCGCTACAAGCTGGGCCCCGGCAAGTATCAGATCGATTGGTTGATGCGCGACCAGGCCGAGCGCGTCTGCTCGGCGCACTGGGAGGTCGAGACCTCGATCCCCGGCCTGATCGAACAGCGCGCGGCCGCCCGCGACCCATTCACGGTCGGGCCGAACGAAGTCGAGATGTTCCTTGAAGAGCGTCCCGTGCGGCGGACGCAGGACCCGAAGCCCCTGCACGTGAAGCTCCTGGTCAACTTCACGCCGACCGACCCCCGCGACTTGCGGCTGCGGCCCTACGATGTGCAGAATCTCGTCTCGATCCTGCGGGCGATCTCGCGCGAGCCGCTGATCGGCTCCTTCAGCCTAGTCGCGTTCAACATGCAGGAGGAGCGAGTGCTCTTCGAGCAGCGCAACGCGCACCGTATCGACTTCCCCAAGCTGGGCGAAACGGTGGAGGCGATCGAAGGCGGAATGGTCAACATCTCGCAGCTCGAGGACGAAGACAGCGCCTCGCGCTTCCTCACCGGCTTGTTGACGAAGGAGATGAGCGACCAGGATCCTCGGCCCGACGCGGTGATCATTCTCGGTCCGAAGCTCATGTTGGAGAAGAAGGTCTCGAAGCAGGTCCTGCTCGAGAACCCGCAGGTCAACTCGCCGGTCTTCTATCTGATCTACAACACCGACCCCTATGTCTATCCCTGGCGGGACGCGATCAGTAACGTCCTCAAGATCTACAAGGGCCTCGAGTACACGATCTCTCTCCCCAAGGATTTCGGGCGCGCCATGAAAGACATGTTGGAGCGCGTGAGCGGCCGCGAGCCGCCGGCACGGGCGTTCGTCGAGCCGCAACCGGCGCCGGGGCAAGTGGGGGCCGTTCAGTAGGGGCGGACCGCTCTGCACCCCCAATCTCCCGTGACCACTCGACCCGCCACTTCGGAGCCGCGGGTGGGAACCCGTGGTCCCCTCCAAACAGCGCAGCAACCCCAGTGCGCCACCGACGCCCGGCCCCCCTCCGCCGTTTTCCCTGGACGAAAGCCTCCGGACTCTACGATTGCGATTCGCGAAATCCGCTAGAATCACCCTATCTACCCAAGGGAGCACAACTCATGAAATACGTCATCGTCGTTTTGCTGGTGGTCATGGTCGCCTGTGGTGCCGGTCTGTGGTACTGCGGCAAGAAGGCGGTCGAAATTGTTGACGAGGTAACCGACGAAGGTGGCAATATCTCCGACCCGTTGGGCGCGCTATCGGCTCTCGGCGGCATGGCGAATGATCTCGAAAAGCTCGGGGAAGACCTCGAAGGTCTGGAGCCGACCGACCCGGTGCCCTTCCAGGTGTTGATCGACGCTCTCGCCAAGGTCCCCGACGGCTGGACCGCCCAGGACGCCCGCGGCTCGATGCAAAGCATGGGCAACTTCAAGATCAGCCAGGGAAGCCGCCGCTACGAGAACGAAGCCGAGGGCAAGACCATCGACATTTCGATTAGCGATTGGGCTTTCAACCAGGCTCTCTATGCGCCCTTCCTCCTCAGCACGAACTTCAGCCAGGAGACCACCGAGGGCTACAACAAGGGCATCAAGATGGGCGAGGATCCCGGCCGCGAGGAGTTCACGTTCGCGCGGAAAAGCGGCGAGAGAACCATGCTCTACCGCAAGCGGTACAACATCAACATCAAAGGCAGCGGCATCGAGCCCGAAGAGCTACAGCAGTGGTACGAGCGGGTTCCCAAGCAAGACCTGCCCGAGTAGCCACCCAAGAAACCCTGCAACCCGTCCGGCGCGCCGTGCTGCCGGGGCTTGTTCAACTGAGTGGCTCGTCGACACGCGGACGATTGCCATTCGGGCAGACCCCGGTCAAGTGTCCCTACCACCGCGCCCCCAACACGAGCGACAACGCTAGCGGTGGCCCACGGCCTTTGCCCAGACCCCGCGCACACGACTCCAAACACTAGCGCGCGCCGGCTCGGACCCCGGCGCGGCGGCCTCGGCGCCCTCGCCCGGTGGTTGCGGCATCGGCGGCTCGCGCTCGACAAACGGCCGCGGATCGAGCTTGACCTCGTGCTCCCGCGCAACCACACCGCCCGGCAACTTTCCAAGCGTATAGTCAGGCTGCCACGGGGCATTCTCACCCGGGTTGAGACCTCCGCTGGGTTGCTTGAGCATCTCTTGCTTCTCGGCAATGAAGGTCGTGCGGCTCGCGACGAAAGCGTCGTGGGCCTGCTGCAACTGGGGCGCGGACTCGATGTTGCGGATCTCGCCCCGGACGCGGTCGATCTCGCCGCGCCGCTGCGGGACGATCATGCAGATGGGATCGCCCTCACGGAAACGCACCTTCCAGAACGGACGCGTCAACTTCCAGTTCATCGTGAAGGTGGCGGTCGACCAGTCGGTCTCGACCAGCCCCTCCAGCGGAGAGGCTCCGTCCTTGAACCAGTTCGCCGGGCCGCGTGCCAGTAGGTTGTAGCCGGGCGGCGTGCGGAACAAGTAGGGGATGAACCAGGTCAAGATGCCGAAGCCGAAGATGCTCTTGACGTAGCGAGACGGGCGTCCGCCGGGGAACCGGATCTTGAGTGAGTCGGTCGACTCGCCGCCGCGCCAAGTGACGTCGAAGTCGCAGTCGTTCAAGATGAGCCAGCCGGCCTGATTCGCCATGCGCAAGGGCAGGCAGCGGTTGGCGCCGTTGCGGTGCGAGTCCATCCACGAGCGGTCGGCGGGGCTGGGGATGATCGGCAGCGGATCGTGCTTGAGACGGTACGCCGTCAGGGTGATCGAGCCCTGGGCGTCCGGGACGGGAGATGTCGCGGCTCCCTTTGGTGCTTCCGGTTCCATCGTTTGACTCCTCCCAAGAAAACGGGGAGATTTTCGAGATACCGGGATCATTATTAGCAGGATTCCGACGCTCCGGACAACTGACTGCGCTCCGGCCCCGCCGTGACACAGGACCAAGCCGGTGCGAGCGGCGGCCCGCAACCGGTTGTTCCCGGCCGCGGCCAGAGGCGTCGGGGTGGAGATGCCAAGCGCGAAAACGTCCGCACGTGTCCGCGTTCGCCTGTTTTGGTCCGCTCTCCACGGCTGGCGGGAGCCGGCATCAAAGGCAGCATCACCTACGGCAGAGGATCCCCGTTGACTACCCAGCGATACCGACGAGGGTAGTTCCGCCTTTCCCGATGACGGGAAGAAGCAACCAGGTGCCGGCAAGTACTACAACGGCGGGAATGACGATCATGGCACGGAATGTGGAGTCCGCGATCGTGAGCTCGGTTCTGCATCGCGGGCACCGTCCGGGCACACCGACGACCACCGGTCTCTCCTCGGCACATACCGGGCACGGAACCATCGACGGGTATGATACGGCATTCCACCGCGAGGGCCAACTGGATGCGGGGCCGGCAGCCTCACACCGTTCACCTGCCTACCCGCGGCTAGTCCTGAGCGAAGACTCACACTGCCGCCCGCGCCACCGGGGATCGGACCACGAGGATCAGTGGCGTCGCCTACCGCCCCGGAAGCCCACGCCGCCGCCGAAACGGCTTCGCCCGCGGTAACGGCCGTAGTGGAACGAAGTGAAGTGACGCGGGTAGTAGTAGCTCCCGTAGCCCACGCCCCGCCCGTACCGGTGATGACCGTAGCCGTAGCCATAGTGGCCGGAGATGAACGTCGGCCAATAGCGGGAACGCCGGCCGCGGTTTTGGTCGAGCACCTTGTCGCGGCGCTGGTTCCACTCATCGAAACCGTCTTTGCTCGGAGCGCCGGCCAAGCGAACA
>JAKZVK010000454.1:0-2885 GCA_047516085.1 Bryobacterales bacterium | reverse complement strand
GATACGTCCCGACGCGCCACTCAGAGCCGCGGGCGTGAGCCCGCGTTGAGCGGTCGCTCAACGTTGAGCAGGCTTCAATGCGCAAATCCGCACCAATGCCTTCACCGCTCAACGCGCCGCCAGGGCCGGCTCAGCCTCACTTCGTCGGCTCGCCGGTAACAAATGCAAGCCACTGACTACGACCGCGCCGCCACAGCGCGCGACTTCCTAGCCGCACGTTGTGGGCACCAGCCCAAGCTCGCCATCATCCTCGGCACCGGGCTCAGCCACCTCGCCACAACAATCCAAAACCCAACAACCATTCCCTACCACGACATCCCTCATTGGCCGCGCGGAGCCGTCACGGGCCACAACCACCAATGGCTCGCCGGACACATCGCCAACATCACCGTCGCCGTCCTCTCGGGACGCACCCATCTCTATGAAGGCTTCTCGGCGCGCGAAGTCGCATTCGGCGTGCGCGTGCTGGGCATGATGGGCGTGCGCTCGCTGATCCTCACTAATTCTTCGGGCGCGGTCAACGAGGCCTTGCAGCCAGGCAGTCTGGCCCTGATTGCCGATCACATCAACCTACAAGGTACGAGCCCGTTGTCGGGTCCGAACGAAGAACGCTGGGGGCGTCCCTTCCCCGACCTGACCGATGCCTACGACGCCGAGTACCGCCGACTGGCGCGCGAGGCCGCAGCGCAACTGGGATTCGATCTCCCCGAGGGCGTGTACGCCGGCGTCCCGGGACCGAACTACGAAACGCCCGCCGAGATTCGCTACCTCCGATCGATCGGCGCCGACTTGGTGGGCATGTCCACCGTGCAGGAGACGATCGCCGCGCGCCACATGGGCGTGCGCGTGCTTGGGCTTTCCGTGATCTCGAATCTCGGCGCGGGCCTCGCGGCCGATTTACTCTCGCACGAGGAAGTGTTGAGCGCGGCCGAATCCGCGGCGCCGCGCCTGACGGCCCTGCTACAAGAGATCATCCCGCGGTTGGCCGGCAGCGGGAAGGGGTGAGCGTGGCGCTCGACTTTCACAACGGCAACCCCATCCCCACGGGACGCATTGGCGTGATGCCGGGAGCCTTCAACCCTCCGACGATCGCCCACCTCCAACTCGCCGGGGAAGCGAGGGACCAGCACCAATTGGATCAAGTCGTCTTCCTACTGCCCCGAGCATTTCCACACAAGCACTATGGGGACACCGATTTCGATCAGCGCTTGGACATGCTGAGAGCCGCAACCGCGGACGATCCGACGTTCGCGATCGCTTCGTCCGGCGGCGGCCTATTCATCGAGGTCGCCCGTGACTGCCGCGAAACCTGCGGGTCCGGCGTAGACGTCTTCATCCTCTGCGGCCGCGACGCCGCCGAGCGCGCCGTCTCTTGGGACTACGGCGACGTCCCAACCTTCCGCCGCCAACTCGATGAGTTCCAGATGCTCGTCGCCTCTCGCGCCGGAGCCTACCAGACTCCGCAAGAGAACGAGGGCCGCATCCACACGATTCAAATGCCGCCTTCGTTCGGTGCAGTCTCCTCGTCCGCCGTCCGCGAGGCGATTCAAACCGGCACCCCCTGGCAAACGCTCGTCCCCCCGGCCCTCCTTGACCACATCCTCGCCGAAGGGCTTTACCGCAGGCCCGTCACAGAGCCTTCGCCTTGAGCACCGGGCGATATACCTCCTTCCCCTGTACCCAACCGTCACCGATTCTCAGAATCGATTTCCTGGGATGCTGTGCCCCTGTACTGGACGTAAGGTGTTGCCTACGTGCTGGTGGGTTCGGGGCGCGTGGCGGCGGGTTTGGAGAAGAACTGGTGGATGCGCTGGGCTTGTGGGCGCGTGACGACGCCGTTGAGGTCTTCGAAGCTGCTTTCGCGAATCCGCTTCAGGCTGCCGAAGCTGCGCAATAGCTTGCGGGCGGTGTGTTCGCCCACGCCGGGGATCTCGAGTAGTTCCGACTTCAGACGGCTCGAGTCGCGGCGCTTGCGGTGGAAGCTGACCGCGAAGCGATGGGCTTCGTCGCGGATCCGCTGCACTAATCGCAGGACCGGTGAGAAACGGTCGAGCTGGATCGGTTCATCCTCTTGGCCCTGCACGAAGATCGTCTCCTCGCGCTTGGCAATCGCGGCCACAGGTTGATTGATGATTCCAAGCTCGTCGAGCGCGGCGGCGGCGGCGTGCAACTGACCGATGCCGCCGTCGATCAAGATCAGCCCGGGGAAGGGCTTGTCCTCTTGCTCGAGGCGGCGGTAGCGGCGACCGACGACTTCCCTCATGGACGCGAAATCGTCCACGCCGTCGACGGTCTTGATCGCGAACTTGCGGTAGTCGGACTTCTTCATCTGTCCCTTTTCCCACACCACCATCGAGGCGACGGTGTCGCTGCCCTGGATGTGAGAGACGTCGAAGCACTCGATGCGCTCGGGGGCCTCAGGCAGGTTCAACGATTCGACCAGGGCCTCGATGATGACCTTGGCGCTGGGCTGCGAGATGCGGAAGCGTTGCTCGAAGCCGTGGCGGGCGTTGGTTTCGACCAGATCGAGCATCGCCTTCTTTGAGCCGCGTTGCGGGGTCGCGATCTGCACCTTGCGTCCGCGCTTCTCAGAGAGCACCTCCTCGAGCACGGCGCGATCCTCGAAGTCGTCGGGCACGTGAACGAGCGACGGTACGTACTCGGTGTCGAGATAGCTTTGCTTGACTACGCTCGCCAGGAACTCGCCGGCGTCGAATTGGTGAGCGTCCTCCCAATACAGTTCCCGGCGGTCGACGACGCGGCCGTTGCGCACGTGAAAGACGTTGACCGCCACCAGCGGGGGCTCGGCGTGGATGCCGAAGATGTCGATGTCATGTCCTTCGGCGGCGGCCATCTGTTGCCGCTCCTTCAGCTCCTCGACGGTT
>JAKZVK010000453.1:0-2615 GCA_047516085.1 Bryobacterales bacterium | reverse complement strand
CCGAGTGCTTCTCGTGGTCTCCGGGGACCGGCGGGAATTGGCGGGATTCGCGGAACCGGGCAGCGGTCTTACGCCGCTTTCGTTCGGTGTCCGCTGGAGCGCGTGGGCGAATCTGAACGGCCGGCGGGCTCTCTTGATCGCCCACGGGCCCGGGCGCGAGAACGCGGCCCAAGGAGTTGAACTTGCTTGCCGGAATTTTGATGTGGGCGCCATGGTGTCGGCAGGCTACGTTGGGGCGTTGGACCCGGAATTGAAAGTCGGGACAACTCTGATCGTGCACCGCATCATACAGTTCAACCCGCGTGTAGAGTATGCTGTAAGATTGCCGGTGTGCTCTGGGGAGCCGCGGCCCCGAGCGGCTACGCTGCTGACGATTGACGAAGTTGCGCAAGATCCCGACAAGAAGGCTCAACTCCGGGTCACGGGCGCAGCCGCGGTAGACATGGAAGCCTCGGCCGTGGCGGCGGAAGCGGCGAGGCGGGATTTGCCGTTTTATTGCTTGCGCGCCGTCAGCGATGAAGCCGATGCCTCTTTACCTATTGACTGGAATCGCGCGCGGCGAAGGGACGGCACGTTCTCAGGCTGGCGCCTCTTAGCTCAGGCGGCCGCGCATCCCCGGCATTGGAGAAAATTGCACGTGCTCCGACGCGATGCACAAAGGGCTTCGGCGGCGCTCGGGCGGCTGTTCCGGCAGTGCCGCTTTGATTTCGACTAGCATTTGATTTCAACCGGCTATGATAAGCGCTTCCGCAGCGGCGGTCCCCGATGCCATGGCGGCATCGGTGTACCGCGGAAACAGCCGCCTACAACTGGAGAGAGTGACCGTTCCCGAGATCGGGCCGGGCGAACTGCTGGTCCGGGTCGAGGCTTGCGGCATTTGCCACACGGACCTCAAGAAGATCGAGTACGACCTGCTTGCGCCGCCGCGCATCTATGGGCATGAGACGGCGGGGGTTGTCGTCTCCGCCGGCCGGGACGTCCAGGGCTTTGTCCCGGGGGAGCGCGTTTGCTTGTTTCATCACGTCCCCTGCCGGGATTGCTTTTATTGCCAAAAGGGCGACTACGCGCAGTGCGCGACCTACAAGCGCGTCGGGGTCACGGCAGGGTTTGAACCGGCGGGCGGCGGCTTCGCGCAATACGTTCGCGTCATGGACTGGATCGTTCAGCGCGGGGTGATCCGCATCCCCGCGGGCGTGGGCTTTGACCGCGCCAGCTTCGTGGAACCGGTCAACACCTGCATGAAGGCGCTCGCAAAATGTCGGGTGGCGCCCGAGGAAGTGGTTCTGGTGATGGGGCAAGGGCCGATCGGACTGATTTTCACCTGGCTGCTCGCGCAAATGGGTGTCGAGAGGGTGTATGCCACGGATTTGATACCGGCGCGGCTGGAGACGTCGCGATGCCTCGGAGCTCGAGAAGCGTGGAATGCCTCCGCGACTGATTTCATCTCCGAGATCCGCGGGTTGACCCACGGCCGGGGCGCTGATCTGGCCCTAGTCGCGGCCTCGGCTCCTGGAATCGTTGAGCAGGCCCTGGCGGCATCCCGGCCCGGCGGTCGGGTGATGTTATTCGCGCAAACTTCGGCCAAGGAGACTTTCGTGTTGCGCGGCGACATGCTGTGCGCCGAAGAGCGGAGCGTGTTCGGTTCCTACAGCGCCTCGGTCGATTTGCATCAGGAGTCGGCCCAGCTGGTGTGGCGGAACGGCTTCCCGGTGGAGGAATTGGTTTCTCATCGCCTTGGACTCGATGAGAGCACGCGCGGCATCGAAATGGCTCGTCATCCTACGAAAGGTTCGCTAAAGTTGATTGTGCATCCGCAGAGGTATTCATCGTGAAACAGATTATGTTAGCCGCCGTCCTCTATGGCGAGGAAGAGCTCCGTGTGGAACCGGTCGCCTTGCCACGGATTGGGCCTTGCGACGTTTTGGTGAAGGTTCGGGTGGCGCTTACGTGCGGTACGGACCTGAAAGTCTTCCGCCGGGGATATCATGCTCGCATGATTCAGCCTCCGGCGATCCTGGGCCACGAGTTGGCGGGAGATATCGTTGCTGTCGGCTCGGAGGTGCAGGACTTCCGCACCGGTCAGCGGGTCGTGGCGGCAAACTCGGCGCCCTGTTGGAACTGTTACTACTGTCGGCGCAAGCAAGAGAACCTCTGTGAAAACCTGTTGTTCAACAACGGCGCCTACGCGGAATACGCGCGCATTCCCGGCCCCATCGTTCGCTGCAACACCCATGAGGTTCCCGAAGGCATCGATTACCGCGACGCGGCTTTGATCGAGCCGCTGGCTTGCGTCTTGCGGGCCCTCGAGGCGACACGGGTCCAGGTGGACGACACCCTGGCCGTGATGGGCCTCGGTCCCATCGGTCTCATGTTTGTTCGCCTGGCGAAGCTCAAAGGCGCCCGCGTGATCGCCATAGGCCGTCGTCAGACACAGTTGGACCGCGCGGAGCGGATGGGGGCGGACGAGCTCGTTTTGGCTGAGTCTGGAGCCGACCCCGTCAAAGCCGTTCGGTGCCTGACAGGGGGGTCTCGCGGCGCTGACATCGTGATCGAGGCGGTCGGCGCCCCGGAAACCTGGCAAGCGGCTGTCCAGATGGTTCGCAGCGGGGGCATTG
>JAKZVK010000452.1:0-4603 GCA_047516085.1 Bryobacterales bacterium | reverse complement strand
ATGCCCGGACAGTCTCAAGCCCCTGGTCGAGTTGCAGTACCGGGGGGTGTGCTGGACGCAGAAGAACGGTAAGGACTGGACAGCAGAAGCGTTCCTCCTCTCGGAGGAAGGCGGATTGGGTCTCGATGTCGCGCGTGATGCGACCACCCGGCGCGCCATGCTGGGCGCACTGGGGGAACTCGCCACCACCTCGGTTGACCGGCTGAAAGGCAAGCACCTCGAGGCCGATGACTTCGACAAGCTCTTTTCTGACGACCCCGCCAAAGACCTTCTGCTATGGCTGAGCGACCCGGAGGCGGTGAGATCCGGATGGAACGGAGGCCGATGGGCCGCCTTCAAGTCGCGCTGCAAGGCAGACCTCAAGTTCGATCCAGACAAAGACGGCGAGCTGGTTGGCGCGGAGCTGCTGGGTAAGCGGGAGGGGCCATGGGCGACGGTTTGGGAACGATTCACCGAGTCGCCTGTGCTTTACCAGGGGTTGCCGGAGCTCCTGCGCAAAGCAAAGCCGGCAGACCTGCTCGAAGAATCTTCCTCGTCCTGGCCTCAGAACAATGAGCAGGAAGAGGCCGGGCTGCGACAAGCGCTCCTCGGACTGGAGAAATCTACGCCGGCCAAGGCGCGCGAACGTGTGCTCGACTTGGAGAAGCTCCACGGCCCGCGGCGAGAGTGGGTGTGGGCAAAGCTGGGCCACGCGCCCCTCGCGAACGCGCTCGGGAACATTGCGCGGCTTGTAGACGCTGGTGCAACCAAGCTGGGTGGCGCCTCCGTAGCGGAGATGGCCAAGCTCTACGCCGATAGTACCTGGGAGGTTGATACTGCGGCGTTGTCCGCAGCGGCCGCGGTGAGGTCGACCGCGGATGCGCAAGCCGTAGGCAAGGCACTGAACGCTGTGTACCGGCCCTGGCTTGAGTCGGCTGCGGAGCATCTTCAGGCTCTCGCAGAGAAGGAGCCCCTGCCTGGACACGACGGCCAGGCGCTGGAGGAGTTGCTTGTCGAGCCGGGCGGCATGGTCGTGTTCGCCGATGGTCTCCGGTTCGACGTGGCTCAGCGTCTTGCGTCCCGGATGCGGGACAAGGGCTGGACGGTGACTCTGTCGACCCGATGGGCTGGCCTGCCGACGGTGACAGCGACGGCCAAGCCGGCAGTATCGCCTGTCTCGAACGACATCAAGGGCGTTTCGCTCGGAGAGAATTTTCTCCCGGTGACAGCTGCCGGCGAGCAACCGTTGACGACGGACCGCTTCCGCAAACTGCTGGCCTCAAGCGGTTACCAGTACATCGATGCAGATGAAACGGGCGATCCCGCTGGTCGCGGCTGGACTGAGAACGGCGAGTTCGACAAGTTGGGACATTCGCTGCAGAGCCAGCTCGCCAGCCGAGTCGAAGAGCAGGTCGAGCTCTTACTCGAGCGTATCGAGATCCTGCTTGAGGCCGGTTGGCGTGAAATCCGCGTGGTGACGGACCACGGTTGGCTCTGGTTACCCGGCGGGCTCCCCAAGATCGATCTCCCCAAGTACCTAACGGCAAGTCGCTGGGCGCGCTGCGCCGCGATCAAGGGCGGCTCCAAGGTGGAGGTGCCGACCGTGCGCTGGCATTGGAATGCGCACGAGCGCGTCGCGGTGGCGCCTGGCATCGCGTGCTTCAGTGCCGGCAACGAATACGCCCACGGCGGATTGAGCCTCCAGGAGAGCCTTGTCCCGGTCATCCGGGTCACTGCAGGCAAAGCGGCTGCCAAGGCAACGACAGAGGTCGCGGAAGTCAACTGGGCCGGCCTGCGTTGCCGCGTCCGGGTCGAGGCCGCTCAGCCGAGCCTGTCGGTTGACCTGCGCACAAAGGTAAACGATGCAGGCTCTTCGGTGAGCCAGGCGCGCGTGCTCGACGCCAAGGGCGCTGCGAGCCTCCTGATTGTGGATGATGAATTGGAAGGTACGCCGGCGGTGGTGGTCGTGCTCGACGCCAGCGGCCATGTGATTGCGAAACAACCCACGATCATCGGTGGTGACGATTGAGAGTGGAACTCGACCCACTCGACCGTCTGGCGGCGACGGCGTTTGACGGCTACCTGGTCCGTAAGGACTTGGTACGCAAATACAGCCGCCAGTATCCGGTTCCGACATACGTGGTCGAGTTCCTGCTTGGGCGCTATTGCGCCAGCACGGACGAACAGGAGATCGAGGAAGGCCTGACCATCGTCGAGCGGCAGCTGGCCGACCGCACGGTGAGGACGGGCGAAGAGGAGCTGTTTAAGGCTCGGGCCCGCGACCAGGGTTCAATCAAGCTGATCGACATCGTGCGGGCAAAGCTGGACGCCAAGACCGACTCCTTTGTCGCCGAACTGCCGAGCCTCACGATCAAGGGCGTGCGCATCGACGACAACCTAGTCAAACAGCACGAGCGGATGCTCACGGACGGCTTCTATGCGGAAGTGACCCTGAGCTACGACGCGGCGATCACCCAGGAAAAAGGTGGGCGACCCTTCGCAATTGAGAGCCTGCGTGCCATCCAGCTTTCCAAGGCCGATGTGCTCGACACCCTCAAGCGAAGCCGGCATGACTTTACGGCCGACGAATGGAAGCGACTCCTGCTGCGTAGCGTTGGCCTTGAGCCGGCAGCGTTGTCCGATCGCGCCCAACTGGTCGGCCTCGTGCGCATGGTTCCGTTCGTAGAGCGCAACTACAACATGGTCGAGCTGGGTCCACGCGGCACCGGCAAGAGCCATCTGTTCCAACAGATCTCCCCTTACGCGCATCTGATCTCGGGGGGCAAGGCGACCGTGGCGAAAATGTTCGTCAACAATGCCTCTGGCCAACGGGGCCTGGTCTGCCAGTACGAGGTTGTTTGCTTCGATGAAATCTCTGGCGTCTCGTTCGACCAGAAGGACGGCGTCAACATCCTCAAAGGCTACATGGAGTCCGGGGAGTTCTCCCGCGGCAAGGAAAGCATTCGGGCCGATGGCGGAATCGTCATGGTCGGCAACCTCGATGTCGAGGTGGAACACCAGCAGCGTGTAGGCCATCTGCTGAGCCCGTTGCCACCCGAAATGCGGGACGACACGGCGTTCATGGACCGAATTCACGCCTATGTTCCCGGCTGGGACTTCCCGAAGCTCAACCCCAACGAGCACTTCACGGATCACTTCGGCCTGGTCAGTGACTTTCTGTCCGAGTGCTGGAGCCGGTTGCGCACCGGAAGCCGTGTCCCCGTTCTGCAGGGGCGGGTGAACTACGGCGGCGCGCTAAGCGGTCGCGACATCACTGCGGTCAACAAGACCGTGAGTGGTCTTCTGAAGCTCCTGTACCCGGATCCGGAGATGCCGGTGCCGGATGGGGAGCTGGAGGAGATGGTTCGCGCCGGCCTGGAAGTTCGCCGGCGGGTCAAGGAGCAGCAGAAGCGGGTCTTCAAGAGCGAGTTCCGAAACACGCATTTCAGCTATGCGATGGGTGAGGACGGCGTCGAGAAGTTCGTATCGGCCCCGGAGCTGCATAACGACGAGGCGATCGAGCTCGATCCATTGCCGCCTGGACAGGTGTGGGCTATCAGCCCCGGTGGCCCCGAAACCGGACCGAGTCTGCACCGCCTCGAGGTGACTGTTGGCAGGGGCAGCGGTGTGAAGATCCTGAATGCCCCGGTTCCGCCGGCATTCCGGGAGAGCATCCGGTATGCAGAGCAGAACCTATACACGCGGGCCAAGGAGCTTGTCGGCGACCGCGATCCGAGGGCTCATGAGTTTTCGGTACAGCTCAGGGCGCTGGACAACGATAGAGCCGGCGCATCCCTTGGGTTGCCGGCGTTGATGGCGCTTTGCAGCGGATTGCTCGCAAAGAGTACAAAGGGTGGCCTAATCGTCGTCGGCGCGCTGAATCTCGGTGGCTCGGTCGAGCCTGTTGCGAATGCCGCTGGCGTCGTCGAAGTGGCTGTCGAGAAGGGAGCCGACACCGTTCTGATGCCGGTTTCCGCCCGCAAGCAGCTGTTCGAGCTCTCCGACGACATGGCTACGCGCATCAACATTCAGTTTTACTCGGATACACCGGATGCGCTGCTGAAGGCGCTGACGGAGTGATTCTGCGGCGAGTCGTGACAAATGTGGCCCCGACAACGAAACGGAGAGAGACTTTTGAATTTCTCGGGTGTTGCGGATACGGTTGCTGAGGTCATCATTCAGACGTACTCGACGAGGGCAGCGGCTGCGATCCGTTCGAGTTCGCCGTCGAGTCCGAGACGTGGGCGGAGCTGATGGAGGACATCGCGCTGACTCTCTACGTCCGCGCTGGCGGGCAGTTGCACTTCAGGCGCTTTCCGGTCAACAGGCCGCTGGAGACCGTTCGGCGTGGGCGCCTGGACTCGGGCCGCGTTGCGGTTGACGCAGCGACCCAGGGGCACGCCGGCCGCCGACATCGAGCCCTTCCTGCGGCAGATCGCCGACCGGCCGCGGCCGATCTGGAAGCCGTGGGCGCGATCGGACCGTTCTCGACGTCCACCGTCCGACGCGCGTTCATCCGGGCCGCGGAGCGCATCGGGATTCACGGCGTGCGACCCTACGACCTCCGCCACAGCTACGGCACCGCGCTGTATCGCGTCGCGGGGGACACGCGGCTGGTCAAGGA
>JAKZVK010000451.1:0-4552 GCA_047516085.1 Bryobacterales bacterium | reverse complement strand
GCGGCGGCGCCTCCACCGCCAACCCGCAGCCCCAGCAGCCCTCGCAGCCCCCATCACCGGGAACGGAGGGTGGAAACGATGTCTTGTGAACACCTGGAAACGATGTCTGGGTACTTGACAGCATGCCGTGCCCCTACATTGCACCGTCGCCCCTTTTCACACCGGCACGACCGGGGCTCGGCGCTAGCTAGGGTCACCTCCGATAGTCGGCGGCAGCGAGTGAGGCCGAGAGGATCTCTTGGTCGTTCCTGATGATGACGTGCCGGTTGGCGAACGCCGGGTGGACCCAGTTGACCGCGCCCAACTCGCGGCGGCCTGCGCCGAGCGTCGTCGTCGGCCGGATCAGCTTGGTGCGGCCCAGCTCGGCGTAACCACTCGACGATAGGCGGGCGATGACCAGCTCGCCGCGGTCGTTGTGGAAGAAGTAGCGACCGCCGTGCCGGACGATGAACGCGGAGACATTGCGTTTCTTCTCGACCGTCGCTTGCTGTGATTCCCACACCCGCTCGCCGGTGTCGAGCCGCAGGCAGCGAAGCTGGCCGAAGCTGTCGATGCCGTAAATGTAGCCGCCCTCGATGGCGGGCGTTGCCATCAAGGAGTGGAGACCATCGGTACTGACGGCGCTGTCGCTGCTGCCCTTCCATACCAACGAGGATTCCGGCTTGGTCTCGTGGAGGCGGTACAGGCGCGCGCCGTTGAAGAAGGCCGACACCAAGACGTGGGGGCCAGCGCGCAGCGGGGTGGCGATCGGGGTGTTCATGCGAATCTTGAACGGCTGTTCCCAGTAGACATCGCCCGTCGACGGATCAAGCGAGGTGAGTGCGCCCGCGTGCCAGATGAGAAGCTGACGCGCGCCGCCGGCCTCGATGAGTGTGGGCTGCGAATAGCCGGGCTCGGATTCGGTGGCGTCGAGCGCGCGCCAGACTTCCCGTCCCGTGAGCTCGTCAAACGCGACGACCTTGGCGTCGGGACGGCCGCTCGGTACCGCAAACAGGAGACTGCCGTCGACCAACGGCGCCGAGGTGAAGCCCCAGGCCGGGAGTTCCGCGTCGAAGTCGGTAACGTAGTTCTTCTTCCATAAGACCTCGCCGGTAGCGACCTGAAGGGAGATCAAATCGCCGGCCGCACCGAGCACGTGGACGCGATCGCCTGCGACGGTCGGCGTGGCGCGCGGGCCGAGCGCATGGTCGAGGCCGCGATAGTCGACCGGCCACTCGTGCGTCCACTGGACGGTGCCGGTGCGTTCGTCGAGACAGACGACACGTTCGACGCCTTTAGTTCCTGCGCCGGCCCGGAAATCGGTGACGAAGACACGGCCGGCGGCGACGGCCGGACCGGAATAACCGGCGTGGATCGGTGTTCGCCATCCAACGCGAAGACCCTCGGCGGGAAAGGCTTCGACGATGCCGGTCTCGTGCCAGACGCCGAGGCGGCCACGGCCGCGCCATTCGGGCCAGTCATCGGCATGGAGTGGAGAGAGGCCTGGAACCGCGGCGAGCGTCAGGAGGCCAAGCACGAGGCCCGTGCGTTCGGCCCAGTGATCCTTTCGCAAGAAGTGATCCCTTCGCAACAACAACCTGCCGCTCACTTCGGGACGAACCTCTGCACCCGCCAGTTCTTGATTTCGGCGACATAGAGATTACCGAGGGCGTCGAGAGCGAGATGGTGGGAGTAGTTGAACTGTCCCGGGAGCTTGCCGGAGCCGCCGAGCACACCCAGGATCTTCCCGTCGAGGTCGAGCTTCAACACACGGTTGTTGTGCCCGTCGGCCATGAATATCTTCTCGTCGGCGGTGATGTCGAGGCCCCATGGCGAGCCGACGTGCTTCCACTGGTGTAGGAACTCTCCGTCGCTGTCGAACACCTGGATGCGGTAGTTCTCACGGTCGCCGACGTAGACGCGGCCCTGGTTGTCGAGCACGACCGAGTGCGGCAGGTTGAACTCGCCGGGGCCATCGCCCTTCTTTCCCCAGGCCGTGATGAACTTGCCGTCCTTCGAGAATTTGACGACGCGTGAATTGCCGTAGCCGTCGTAGACATAGAAATCACCGTTGGGGGCGATGGCGACGTCGGTAGGCCGGTTGAACGTGTCCTCGCCCTCACCGCTTTGGCCGCGCCGGCCGAGCACCATGCGCACGCGCCCCAGCCGGTCCATCTTGAGCACCATGTGAGTGTCGTTGTCTACCGTCCAGATGTTGCCCTCGCGGTCGACCTCGATGCCGTGGGCGCGGATGAACAGTCCGTCACCGAGCGAGCGTATGAAGCGGCCGTCGCGATCGAATTCGATGATGGGGTGGTCGCCGCGGTGCAGGACGTAGACGTGTTGGTTGGGCCCGACGGCGACGCCGGGCGTCTCTTGGAAGTTCCAGCCGACGGGGAGTTGCGGCCACTGCGAGTCGAGATCGTACGGCAGCGGCGTGTGGTCAGACTGGGGAAACCCGGACTGGGACAGAATGACGGCCCCGACAGCCAACAAGGGTAGAGCGAAAAAGGTTCGTCGCGCCATGGTAAATCTCCCGTTCGACTCTAGCAAAACCAGCGGGAAACAAGGGTGCAGGGCGCCCACGCGCTGATAGAGAAGCCCCGTCCCAGAGATGGTCACGTAGCCGCGATCGGCGAGCTCAAGCGCCGTGGCCCTGCGCGGACGGCCACCGACACCCGCGGGAATCCCCTTGCCGAACTTGACCGAGGTCGGGTGGGGGACGACCATCGCCGGCATCTTGCCCTTTCGGTTCTTCGGGATAAAGAGGTAGGCAGGGACGCGGTCGTTCTCTTTCGCCTGGTAGGTAATCTTGCGGCGGATGACGTCCCGGAAATCGACTTCGCTGATGACCGTGACGTCTAGCGGCGGTTTCGGACCGTGCGGCACCGGCCCCATGACGAGCTCCATGTTGGCGACGATGTGGCGGCGGCGGTTCTCCCAGTCGGCTTTAGTGCGGACGGGGTGACGGGCTCCGCCGGCGTCGGAGTAGTGCATCAGGTCGAACTTATCCCGATAGAAGGGTGGGTCGGCGGCGGTGGCGGTTGACGCCCACAGGGCCGAGAGGAGCACGAAAGGGAGTACGAGCTTCCAGCCGAAGATCGGGTGGTTCATCGAGACCTCAGTCATTAAGCCGAGGGCGGTCTTAGACCGGCGCGCCGGCTTCGACCTTCTTCCGCCAGCCGCGGTAAGAGACTCTCGCGCGAGCTAGCAGCGGGAGGAGCAGCCGCCAGTTTTCACCGATCGCACGAAACTGCTGCAGTCGGCCTACCTGCGGGAAGTAGATGCCCCGAAAGGCGATGCGCGCGAACAGGTGCGAGAGCTGTTCGCCGACCGGCTTGGAGTTGAGATATTCGATCGCTTCACGGTTGCGCTCTGGGCTGTAGGACGCTCGCCAAGCGTGATCGACTTCCTGGCGGGCTTCGCGGATGGTCATCTTGAGCGGCTTGTGGGCCATCACGAACGGGGCGAAATCCATCCAGTGCTTGGGCCGCTCCAGCCGCCCGCTCGAAAGCAAGCGATCGTAGAGCGGGGTGGAAGGGAACGGCGTCAACTGGCCGAACACGGGTAGGCCGGGCGGCCAACTGTGGATCTTCTCCAGGGTTCTCTCGGCTACTCCCGGGGTGTCGTTGTCCATGCCGAAGATGAACGAAGTGATCGTGTAGATGTTGCGTTGGGCCAAGCTTTCGAGAACCTTCTGGTAATTCTCGGGCTTGTTGAAACTCTTGTTGACGTCCTTCAAGTTCCCTGCATCGATCGACTCCATGCCGATGAAGATCCAGCGGCCGCCTGATTCGCCGATGAGTTCGACGAGCTCGTCGTCCTCGAGGAGATTGGCGCTGATTTGCGCGATCCACGGCATCTGGGCGCCGGCGGCGATGACGGCACGCAGCAGCGACTTGGTTCGGTTGCGATTGATGGCAAAGTTATCGTCGACGAAGAAGACGGCCACTTGGCCTTGTTCTTGGCGGGCGCGCCGCTTGAGGCGCAGCATCTCCTCGACCACGCTCTCATTGGAGCGAAACCGCAGCGAATCCCCGAAGAAGCCGGTGACCGTGCAGAACTCGCAGCCATAGGGACAACCGCGGCCGGATTCGATGGGGATGACGCGGAACGATCCCCAGCCGCTGGCCATCTTGCGCAGCCGCGAGCGGAGGATTTTCGGCACCAGATTGAACTGCGACAGGTCCAGCTCGTCCCAGTCGATCTTGGGGTATGCGTCCAAGCTTGGCTTGCGCTCCTCGCCCTCGGAGTCGACGGGCTCGTAGAGTTCTTTGAGACGCCCGTTGGCCGCGTCTTCGACGACAACGGGCCAAGTCTCATCGGCCTCGCCGACCGCGACCGCGTCGCAGTGACGCGGCCCGCCGTCGCGCCCAAGCGCCTCGTCGGGCAGTTCGGTCACGTGGGGCCCGCCCATTACGACCGGGGTGCCGGTTTCACGAATGGCGTCGGCCACTCGGTAGGCGCGGGCGATCATGCGGGTCATGGCGCCGATGCCGACCAAGCCGATATCGTTGGCGCGAACGAATTTGGCCAACTGCGACTCGGTCATGCGTTTGGCGTTGCCATCGAT
>JAKZVK010000450.1:0-3588 GCA_047516085.1 Bryobacterales bacterium | reverse complement strand
GTGGTGACGGGCGGCGACAGCATGAACCCGAGCGTGGGGGACCTACTGGAGGCCGTGGAACAGGCCCCGTCCGACAACGTGCTTTTACTGCCGAATAACAAGAACGTCGTCGGCACGGCGGGCGAGGTGCCCGGACTAACTTCCAAGAATGTGCGAGTGATTCCGACGGTGTCGATGCAACACGGGATAGCGGCCATGCTCGCGTTGACTCCGGACGATGACATCGACTCCAACGCCGCCGCCATGAACGAGGCTCTCGAAACGATTCAGGATGGCGCTGTATTCCAGGCCACCCGTGACGTCTCGATAGGCGGTGTGGATGTCATCGAGGGGCAGTACACGGGGTTGGTCGATGGAACGGTCCGCTGCTGCGGGGAGGACCTGGAGGCGGTGCTGATCGAGACGGTTTCAGGAAGCGCGGAAGAAGGGTCGCTCCTGACTCTCTACTGGGGGGGGGATGTGAATGAAGAGCAGGCGAACGGTATCGCCGCCAGGCTTGAGGAGACCGTGTCGGGCATCGAGGTGGAAGCGGTCGACGGCGGCCAGCCGCACTATGAATTTCTTTTCAGCATCGAATAAAATTTCACCCAAATAGCCACGAGGTTGCCACATTGAAAATCGCCGTTGTAACGGACAGTACGTCCGACCTCCCGCCGGACCTCGCAGCTACTTACGGGATCCGCGTCGTCCCGCTCAACGTCAGGTTCGGTCTCGACTCATACCTCGACGGAGTGACGATGCAGGCTGACGAGTTTTATCGCCGACTCGAAACGTCCGACGAGCTCCCGACCACCTCCCAACCGTCGGTCGTTTCCTTCGCTGACACCTACCGCGAGCTAGGCGCCGATTACGACGCTATCGTCTCGGTCCACCTGTCATCAAAACTCAGCGCAACCCACACCGCCGCTGTGCAGGGGCGGAACGAACTCGGCGGCGAAGGGCCGCGCATTGAGGTGGTCGACACGCTTCAGGCGTCGATGGCCCTCGGTTGGGTAGCAGTAGGCGTTGCGCAGGCGATCAACGGCGGCGCGACCCTTGAGGAAGCGGTCGCTCTCGCCCACTCGCTCAGCGCCCGGGCGAAGTTCATCGGCCTCGTCGAGACGCTCGAATACCTTCACAAGGGAGGCCGGATAGGCAACGCGCAGAAGCTTCTGGGATCGCTGCTGCGGATCAAACCGATGCTTGAAGTGAGGGACGGCATCGCCCACCCGCTCGAACGGGCGAGGTCGAAAAGCAAGGGGATCGGCCGAATAAAACAGTTGGTGGCCGACGCCGCGCCCCTGTCCCACCTGTGCATCATGTACACGACAGAACGCGAGATCGCCGAGGGCATCGCGGCCAGCTTGGATCACACCGTAACCGGAGATCCGCCGATCGCCGCGCGCCAGGGGCCGGTGGTGGGCACCTACCTCGGGCCAGGCTCGATAGGCGTCTGCTACATCAGGGCCGTGGAGTCCTGACCCGCGTGGCGGCGGGACCACGCCCAGGCAACCGGCGCAGAGACAGCCGCGCCAGGGACTCCGTCGCCGCCAGGCTCGCGTCGCTAAGGGGCATCCTCGCCCTCGAACAGAGCCGAGGATTCGACAACTCGGCGGTCGCCGGCGGGTTGGACCTCTTCATTGAAAATTCACGCGATATCGTTCCGTGGCTCAGCGATCTGTTCGACGCCGGGGATCGAAGTTACGCGGGGCTAAACAAGGCGCAGCGACGGGCCTGGGCAGCCAAAGCCACTGCCCGCGCTTCCCTGGTTGAGGGGAGCCGGGCGGCTATGCGTCCTGCGAACGCCCCTGCCCGGCGGCCGCGGCGGCCTGCCCCGCCAAAGCCACCTATCACCCTCGATACGCCTCTTGCCGGGCTGCCGTTCGTCAACCGGAGTACACAGCCCCGGATTGAGCATCTTGGCGTTTCGAAACTCAGGGACCTCCTGTATCTCTTCCCGAACAGGCATGTGGACTACTCGAATATCACGCCCATAGCCGGACTTTCGCTCGGCGACGACACGACCGTCATCGGCAAGGTCACGTCGTCCGAAACGGCGCGCATCGGCCGGCCTCCCGGCGCGGCCCGCGTCACCCTGAACGACAGCACCGGACTGCTCAACATCACCTGGTGGGGGCAGGCCTATCTCGCCAGCCGCCTGAGGCCCGGGACAAGGCTCGCGGTGAGCGGCCGGGTCAGCGAATATCGCGGACGGGCCCAGATGGAAAACCCCGAATACGAGGAGTTGAAGGGATTCGCTGACGAACTGGTGCACGCCGGCAACCTGCTGCCGGTCTATCCGTCCACCGAGGGGCTGCAACAGAGGACCATACGCAACGCCGCCAGAAAGGCATTGGACTCGGGGCTGCCGCTGATCGTGGACCACATTCCGCAGCAGGTACTACGACACCGCGGAATGCCGGACCTCGCCCATTCCCTGCGCCGCATGCACTTCCCCACAGACGCCGACGAGTACAAAGCAGCACGACAACGGATGGCGTTCGACGAACTATTTGTCAATCAGGTGGCCGTGCTTAGAAGGAAGCGGGAGTGGGCGGCGAGGCGAGGCGGTGTGCAGATCGCACGCGGCGAGGCCGCGGCGCGGAACTATGTGAACAGCCTTGGATTCAAACTGACCGGCGATCAGAAGTCGACTTTGAAGGCCATCCTTGCTGACCTCGCCACGCCCGTCCCGATGGGCCGAATGCTCCAAGGCGAGGTGGGCAGCGGGAAGACCGTGGTGGCGCTAGCCGGACTGCTCGCTGCCGCTGCCGACGGCCGCGTCGGGGCATTTATGGCGCCGACCGAGGTGTTGGCGGAACAGCACTTCCTGAGCGCAACTCGTCAGATGGACGCCGTCCCGGTGGAAGACCACCCCGAGAACATCGTCAGGGCCGGCGGGCACGGCTCGGACCGCAAGCCGGTAACGCTCGCGCTCCTCACGGGAAGCCTGAGGAAGTCGGTCAAGTCCCGCGTGCAGGGCATGATCGGGGACGGAGAGGTCGACATCGTCATCGGCACGCACGCGCTGCTGCAGGACGCGGTGAATATCCCGCGCCTGGCGCTCGTGGTGATCGACGAACAGCACAAGTTCGGCGTGGGACAGCGCGCCGCGTTGACCGACAGGGAACCGCGCCCGCATCTCCTCGCGATGTCCGCCACGCCCATACCGCGCTCGTTGGCCCTGACGGTGTACGGGGACCTCGAGCTCTCCACGCTTGAGGAGATGCCGGTCGGCCGCCAACCGATCACGACCAAATGGGCGAAGTCGGCGCAGGACCGACGCGACGCCTATGCCCTCGCCCGACGGGAGATCGCCGCCGGACGGCAGGTGTTCATCGTTTGTCCGTTTGTTGAGGAGTCGGACCAAGTGAAGGGCCGCGCTGCTACGGTCGAGTTCGAACGCTTGCGGGGCGGCGAACTGGCTGGTATCGACGTGGGCCTACTCCACGGGCGGATGAGTCTCGCCGAGAAGCAGGCGGCCATGGACTCGTTCCGTGACGGCGGGACGCAGGCGTTGGTAGCGACGCCGGTCATAGAAGTCGGGGTCGATGTTTCAAACGCAACGGTGATGCTTATTGAGAGCGCAGACCGGTTCGGAATGGCGCA
>JAKZVK010000449.1:0-11526 GCA_047516085.1 Bryobacterales bacterium | reverse complement strand
CGATACCTCGGCGACGCTCGACTCGTTCACCTCGTAGAGCACTTGGTGCGTCAAGTCTTCCTGGCTGCCGTCCGAGTAGTGCGCCGTGACCAGAACGCGCTGGGTCTCGCCCTGTTCGAGAACGACGTCTTTCGGGAAGGTCTCGAGCCGGACGACTTTGGGCGTTTTCTCGTCGCCCTCTTTGCCGTAAGGGGCCCCTTCGCGAATCCAGTTGAGGATGGTCTCGTAGTCGTCCGAGCCCTTCTCGAAGCGCGGCCCGCCGCCGTGAGCGATTTCCATCGTGGCTTTTTGGAGCAGTAGGCTGGCCGCGGGGTTGTCTTTATTGATGCGCGGCTCGGCGGGGCCGCCGGACTCGTCCGTCAGCACTTGGAAGATGCCGCCCTCGATGATCCACTTGTAGTCGTCGTGCGGATGGACGCCGTTGTCGGAGAGCTTGAAGCCGTTCTGTCCCTTGACGCCGCCATGGCAGCCGCTGCTATTGCATCCCCGGCGCGTAAAGATCCCGACGACGTCGCGCGCGAAGCTAAAAGGACGCTCCTCGGCGGACCCTTCGACTCGAAGGGTGGCCGTGGCTTTGTGAGCACCGACGATGGCCTCGACACCGGTCTCGCCGTCGGCGGATGAGAACACGCGCCCGGCGTCGTCGATCCGACCGACGTCGCTGTTCGAGAGAGAGAACCGCGCTTGCCCGGTGACGTCACGTTCCCGGCCGTCGGCGTGCTTGCCCATCACGACGAACTGTTGCGAGGCGTTCTTACCGAAGAGCGTGCGCGCGTCGGGCACCAGGCGCACCGAAACGATCTCGGGTTGCGAGTCGGCCGCGGCGGCGCCTGCCCCGAGGGGCATTGCCACGGCCGCAAGCAGGGCGGCAACAGCGGCAACGGCGATCCGTGTTCTCAAAGGCGTATGCGGCGTTGTTCTAGCGGTCATCGTGAGTACACCTGTAACCGATATCGACTGTGTACACCATACCATTCCAGCCGACCCGAGCCCACAAGCGCCGACGGATGCGGGCCGTGGGTTAACTGCGAAGCGGCGACCCGAAACCGAGCCGTGACCGTGAGGGAGCGGTCCGGGCCGGAGGCCCGCACCACACCAAGAGCGCCAAGCATCGACAGGAGTGTAGATACGGCAGACGTGGGCGTCCGCGCCGCACCACCAAGCCGCCCGATTGGGCGCACGGGGGGTGTAGTGTCTCATGTTGTCGTTGGCCTCGACGTTGTTTTTGCGCTGTTGGGCGGCGATTACCTCCCCAGTACCTCCGTTGCCAGACGGCTCGGAACGGGCGCCACGGGGGTTCGGTTCGTTCCGTAGTTCGTCCTGAGGGCTTCGGCGGTGCTCAAGCCCTTTGTTTTCACGGGGCCTTGGGTTCGTCTGTGGCCTCGGTCCCTCCTGGGTGACCCGTGGTTTGGTTTTCGTGATGCGTGATTCGTGAATCGTCATTCGCCGCCGAGCGTCGCTTGGGGGCTGGGCACGAACTCGGCGCGGAAGCCGATCGGGTTGGACGTCTGCGCGGCGGCGGCCGGGGGCTCGTAGCGCGGCGGTTGGCGCTCCATCGGGTCGGGGCTGGTGTAGGGGTCCGGGTCGGTGAGGGTCCGGCGGTGGGTCGCCCCGTTCGCAGCGCGGTTCTCTTTGCACTCGTACTCGTCTTTGCGCAGTTGCCGGATCATCTTCAGGGCGCGCGTGATGTCGCGGCTCGTCATGGTGCGGTAGCGGGCCAGGTTGTTGAGGGCCTGGGTGTGGTCTTGCATGCTCTTGCCCAGCAGTTGGTTCTCGCCGTTGCGGCCGGGGACGACCGTGTTGGGGTACTGTTTCCGGGTGAAACCATCGGTGCAGTGGTACTGGTGGGTGGTGAGGCCGGCCTCGATGCGGGTGATGCGGCGCATACGCCAGCGGGCGTCGGCGATCTGGAGGACGAGCTCGAATTCGATGGCGTTCTTGGGGAAGAGGTTTTCTTCGAGGATTTGGAGTTGCCGGTCGTATTCGGCGGGGTCCTCGTCGGCCATGACGGCGTCGCGGGCGAGGAGGCCGTGCTTGATGGCGTTTTGTGAGTAGCGGGCCTTGCCCTCGGGGGTGCGGGGGCCGGTGGATTTCTTGGCGTTTTGACGGTTCGCCTTCCGTTGTGCTTCTGTAGACATAGTTTTTGCTCCTTGAAAGTGAAAGAGCCGCGCGGTTGGCCCGCGCGGCTCTGTACGCCGGCCATTGGGCCGGCGTTCTTCGCTTTCAGGATACCGCTGGGAGGCGGGGGTGTAAGGGCGGCGGCGGGATAAGGCTCTTGGAATCAGCGGGATGAAGATTTGAAAGTTGTGTGACTGGTAGAAGGGATTGCGGCTAGGGTTGCGTGGTGGGCGGTTGAGTCAGCAGGCAAGACGTAGTAGTCCCCGACTTCCCCTGTCCCGGTCTGATAGACCCGATCGACGAGTGGGAGGTGCGCCGCAACTAGGCAGCGCTTAGGCCCTTCGCACCTTGAAGCGCTTGGCGCATCTTCTCCACAGACGGCCAACCTGCGCTTGTTTCGTTGTCAGCGTAAATCCGGCACCCGTAGCCGTAGCCCTTCTCGTCAGCCTGCGGGCCTTCCACATCCACGCCGTCAATGCGAATCGTCGGCGAGCCGATGAAGCGCTTCGCTTGCGCGTCGGCGTCGGACTCGACAGAAATCAGCGCCACGTCTTCGGGCAGCCCTTCGAGGCGCAGAGCTGCGCCTAGGTTGTCGAGCGCCTTGAGGTAGGAAGGGCAGCCGTCGAAATAGAACAGTTCGACTTTCACGATTTGGACTCCTTGAGCTTGGCGCTGTAACCGAGTTCGCCAATCGCGGCGATAAGCTTCTCGACCGTTGTTTTTGCCGGGTCGAAGTGAATCCGTGCGGTCGCTTTTTCGTAGCCCACTTCGGCGCTTGCGACGCCCGCCTCGCGCTCTAAGGTAGCCTTGATACCGGCGGCGCAACCAGCGCAGGTCATGCCTTCGACCGAGAAGACGGCGATGGTTTGCCCGTTGCTGCTGCTTGCAGCGAGCGTCGTTGAATCCGCTGCAGCTACTTCTCCCCACACCACGCCGGAGTAGTAAGGAAAGGCCGCAAGCGCCGCGACGACCCCCGCCGACATCCACAGAAGCATCTTTTGCTTTCGTTTCGCTGCGGGGCTCACCGCACATGAGCCGCCAGCACACTCGGCCTCTGGCTGATTTCGATAGGTCAGATAGAATGCGCCGGCAAGGAGCAGCCCTGTCGCCCCCAGCAGATACGGCCGCAGTTCCTCAAATAACGCCGCCGCACCGAACGTTCCGACGCCCAAGCCAACGGCCAGGAGCGGCCCGATGCAGCAAAGAGACGCAACGCCAGCGGCAACAATCGAGGCGAAGGTCAAGGACTTGTCTTTCATCGCGGTCACCTCTTTTTCTCTGTGTCTAGCGCGTCGAGGATGGGACACTCGCTCACTGGCCCCTGGCCCGAACATTCGGCGACGAGCTTCGAGAGCGCACGGCGCATAGCCCGCAACGAGGAAATCTTCCCATCGAGGTACTCGATTTTCGCCTGCGCCTGGTTGCGAACATCGGCGCAGCTCGCCTCTTCGCTGATGCGAAGCTCCAGCAACTCCTTGATTTCAGCCAGAGAAAAGCCGAGTTCCTGGGCGCGCTTCACAAACCGCACGCGAAGGACCGTATCCGCGGAGTAGACACGGTAGTTGGAGCCATTGCGGACCGGCTCGGCAATGACGCCTTCGCGCTCGTAGTAGCGCAGCGTGTCGATGTTGACACCGGCTTGCTTGGCTACTTTTCCGATGGTCAGGCCCATGGCTGCTTTCAGCATAAACCCCGGACCTAAGTCCAGGGTCAAGCGCTCATTTCAAGGCGCTCGGGGGTCGGGCCTTGCGTAAGGGGGCGGTTTTCGGGTGGACGCAGCGGTCCACCCCTACAAGGTTGGCGCTTTCGGCGCTTTGCGTGGCATGGCGTCGCCTTCGGCCAGGCCCAGCGCCCAGCAGATTCCTTCGCGCCACATGGTCTGGATGTCGGGGCGATCCCAGACTTCGGCGCGATGACCGAGCACGCTGACGAACGCGCGGCCCTTGCCCCACGTTCGGGCCCAGGTGATGGCGAAGTCCTTGTCGGTACGCTCGACGCTGTCGAGGGTCAGGTCGACCGATTCCACATCGAGGCTCATCAGGACACTAACCTTCTCGCGCGAGTAGTGGCTGAGCTGGTAAATCTCGTCGGTGATCTCGAAGGTGGGTCCAAAATGCCGGGTCGCCGGGAAGGAGCGGTCCTCGACGTTGACGCGCACCTTCTGGTGCCAGGGATGCGCGTTGAATACGCCGCCCACGAGTTCGACGTACTCGGGCCAGCTCGCGCGGAAGGAGTCCGTGCCGCTGTGCGCGGCGAGAAAACCCTTGCCGTCGTCGCGGACGAAAGACAGGAGGGCCGCTTTCTGTTCGGGGTCGAGTGGGAGGTCGCCCTGGGTGTAGAAGAACACGGCGTCGAAGTAGTCGAGGTTCTTCTTGTTGGCTCCGAGCTTGCGCTTGGTGAGAGGCTCGGTATCGGTGTGGAATCGTACGTCGAACAAACCCGACTCCTCGCCGATCTTGGCGATCGTGTACATGGCGTGGGAAACGGAATCGTGGGCGTAGTCGATGCTGCCGCCAAGGAACAAGAGGTGTTTCTTTTCGGGTGGTTGGGCCGAGACGCAGCTAGATAGGAGAAGAGTGCAGACGGTTAAGATGCGTAGCATTTGGGATGACCTCGGGGGGGCAGCCATGATCTTCTGTTGGAGCCTCGCTATAATCTAGATATGCCCATTTTCGAATATCACTGCGCCGAGTGCGACACTCGCTTCGAAGATCTGGTGCTCAACGGGAAGGCAGCGCCGGTGGCGTGCAAGCAGTGTGGCGGCTCGTCGGTGGAGCGGGTGTTCTCGACGTTTTCGGCCCAGGCTTCCTCGTCGAACGGTTCGAGCATGGCCGACATGAGTGACCCCATGTGTGGCAGGTGCGGCGGGCCCGGGCCGTGCGCGATGAATTAGCGTAGGGCAGAGGAGCCTAGAGGTTCTTGGTGCTTCGGCAAAAGGTCCGCGGTTACCTGCCGCACCGAGCGGATTTACCCGTCACTTGCGTTCCGGGCTCGGTTTCTTTGGTTGGTGCAGATTCGCGCCCTGAACCCCATGTGCGGCAGATGCGGCGGGCCCGGGCCGTGCGCGATGAATTAGCGTAGGGCAGAGGAGCCTAGACGCCTTTGCGTTGCGCCAGGGTTCGTGCCGGACCGCTCCCTTACGGTCACGGCTCGGTTGGGTCGCTAGCAAGAAAGCTTTGCCCGGTCGAAACGGAAGTTGCCCAGGTTGCCGAGGATCGTGAGGGCGATTTTCTTCTGATGGAACCATTCGTTCGCGAGTTCGCGGAGCGCGGGCGCTTGCACTTCCTCGATGTGGCCGATGACCTCGTCGAGGGACAGGAACTTGCCGAGGTACTTTTCCTGACGCGCCAAGTTGGACATGCGGCTGGAGGTGGACTCCAGGCTGAGCATCAGGCTGCCCTTGAGATGGTCCTTCGCACGACGTAACTCCTCGTCCGTGACCAGGTTTTCCTTGAGGTCGCGGAACTCGTCCATCACGTAGGCAATGACCTGCTCGGTAGCTTCGAGCGAGGTGCCGGCATAGATCGAGAGGCATCCGGCGTCGGTGTATAAGCTGAAGTCGGAGAAAACCGAGTACACCAAGCCTTCGCGTTCGCGAATCTTCAGAAACAGGCGCGAGCTGACCCCGCCGCCCAGAACGATATTCAAAAGGAAGCTGGCGTAGCGCCTGGGGTCGGCAATCGCATGCGTCGGCACTCCGAGGCAGATGTGGACCTGCTCGAGCGAAGGCTTGTCGTGCAGCACGATCGACGGCGCGGGCCTTGGCCTCGCAACTCTGCGGTCGTTCTCGCTGGGTTTGAGGCTGCCAAAGCGTTTCTCGATCATGCGCACGAAGTTGCCGTGCTTGATGTTTCCGGCTGCCGTGATCAGCAGTTTCTTCGGTTCGTAGGTGCGGCGGAAAAAGCCACGGATCTGCTTGCGTCCGAAACTGTTGATCGTGCGATGGTTGCCGATGATCGGACGCCCCAAGGCGTGGCCCTTCCAGAAGTTGCGGGAGAAGATCTCGTGGATTAAGTAGTCGGGGTTGTCCTCGTCCATCTTCAGTTCTTCGAGGATGACGCTCCGCTCCTTGGCGATATCCTCTTCGCGGAAGACGGGATCAAGCACCAGATCGGAGACAATGTCCATCGCGCGCGGCAGGTGCTCGTCGAGAACCTTGGCGGTGAAGGCGACGTTCTCCTTGCTGGTGAAGGCGTCCAGATGGCCGCCGATCGCGTCCACTGAGCAAGCGATGTCTTCGGCGGACCGTGTCGAGGTCCCCTTGAAGACCATGTGTTCGATGAAGTGAGAGATGCCGCTCTGCGGGGCGGTCTCGTGACGCGAGCCCCCGTCGACCCACACGCCGAATGAGACCGAGCGCACCTGAGGCATTCGCTCGGTGACGACGCGAAGTCCATTGGCGAGGACCGTTTTCTCGATGTGGTTACGGCGCGCTTCGGCTACTGTCACACGCTGGCTTCCGGCAGGAAGGTGGGGGAAGATCGCTGGGAACTCAAGCGTTCGTTCCCGCAGACAATCGGGACTGATTATACCACAATCCGTTCCTCCCCAATCGAGTTCCAGTAGAATAGGGATCGTGCCGCAAATTCTTGTAGGTAAGGAACTTACGGACCTGCAGCAGATTGTCCACGAGATGGGCGAGCCGGCTTATCGGGCTCGGCAGATCTACCGCGGGCTGTATCGGGAGGGCCTCTCGGAGCTGGCGCGGATCCGCACTCTGCCCGCCGCGCTACGCAGGTCGCTGTTGGCGGAGTTCGACATAGGGCTACCGGCTGTGGACCGGCGAATCGAGGCAAGCGACGGCACGGTGCGCTACTTGCTGGGCCTGGCCGACCGGCGTAGTGTCGAGGCGGTCTTTCTGCCCGAGCCCACGCGCGACACGCTTTGTATTTCGACCCAGGTTGGCTGCCCGGTCGATTGCAAGTTCTGCTTCACGGCGCTGATGGGACTTGAGCGCAATCTAAGCGCGGGAGAGATCGTGGGACAGGTGTTGACGTTGGCCAGCGAGCATCGGCTCGATCTGCGGCGACGGCCACTGAACATCGTGATGATGGGCATGGGCGAGCCGTTGCTCAATCTGCCGGAAGTGATGAAGGCGACGCGGTTGCTTGGGGATCCGGAGGGCATCGGGATTCCGCTCAAGCGGATCACCGTGTCGACGTCCGGCATTACGCCGAAGATCGAGGAGTTCGCCGCCGAGCCCGAGCGCCCCGAGTTGGCGGTGTCGCTCAATGCCTCGACGCAGGAGATGCGGCAGAGGCTGATGCCGATCACAGAGAAGTATCCGCTGGCGGAGCTGCTGGGGGTATGCCGGCGATACCCGCTGAGGCCGAGGGAGCGGCTGACGTTCGAGTACGTTCTGCTCAAGGCGGTGAACGATTCCGAAGCGGATGCGCGGCGAGTGGTTCGGCTGCTGGCGAACCTTCGGTGCAAGGTCAACCTGATACCGTTCAACCCGGGACCGGGGATCGACTTCGAGACACCGTCGGCCGAGAGGGTAGCGGCCTTCCAGCGAATCGTGCGAGCCGGCATGCCTTGCTTTGTGCGCAAGCCCAGGGGCCGGGAGATTCAGGCGGCGTGCGGCCAACTGAAGAGGACCGAGGTGACGGCGGAGAGCGCTTTGGTCCCAATGGAGGGGGGCCAGGAATGATTCCCGGAACAGGGCCGGTGCGGTGGGGACTGATCGGCTGTGGTGATATCGCCCGCAAGCGGGTCGCGAATGCCCTGCGCGATGCCCCCCACAGCGAACTCGCAGCCGTGAGCCGCGCCCAGGCTGAGTTGGCCGAAGGTTTCGCGACGGAATTTGGCGCAAGCAAGCACTACGCGGGTTGGCGAGAGCTGGTTGTCGACCCCAAGATCGACGCGGTGTACATCGCTACGCCGGTGGACGTACACGCCGAGCAAGCCGTCGCCGCGGCTGAGGCCGGCAAGCACGTCTTGTGCGAGAAGCCGCTGGCAATGACTGTCATCGAATGCGACCGCGTGATCGATGCTTGCGCGCGGGCCGGGGTTAAGCTGGGGGTCGCTTATTACCGGCGCTTCTATCCAGTACTACGGCGAATCGGGGAGGTGCTGCGGTCGGGGGAGATTGGCCAAATCGTCATGGCGCAGATCAACGCGTTCGAGACGTTCAACCCCGAGCCGGGCGAGCCACGTCACTGGCTGATCGAAAAGAAACGCGCCGGGGGTGGGCCGATGATGGACTATGGCTGCCACCGCATTGAGGTTCTCACGAACCTGCTGGGGCCGATACGGGATGTGCAAGCCTTCACCGATCAAGTGCGGCTGCCACGGGACGTCGAAGACACGAGCGGCGCGTTCTTCAAGTTCGAGAGTGGGGCGCGGGCGATGCTGGTTGTCACGCACGCCGCTTTCGAGTCTCAGGATACGCTTGTGGTATACGGCAGCGAGGGGTCGATCCACGTTCCCGTGCTAAACGAAGGGGCCATGGTTGTGAAGACGGCTGAAGGGGAGCGGCGCGAGTCGCATCCTCCACATCAGAATCTTCACCAGCCGTTGGTTGAGGATTTTGTTCAAGCGCTGATCGAGGGACGCGACCCGGAGGTCGGTGGCGATATCGGCCGCGAAGTCACGCGAATCGAAGAGTTGATTTACTCGCAGGGCTAACGGTTGCCCAGGTCACGGCCAGGGCACGGCTCTGAGGCCTTGACGGGGCTGCGAGGGCACTGATACATTTCCAGCTAAGGTTTGACCTTTCCCCTGCCGGGCGTCGGCCGACGCGCCCCGGCATCCACTCCGAAGCCGTTCCGGATAGATCGAGTCCGAATCCTGCGTTGTGAGCCCACTTGCAACGTTGGGGGAACTGACCATGCTGCATGCTCTGTACCGCAAACTGCGCGCACTGGCCGATCGTCGCCTGCCGCACCACTTGCGAGAAGCACGGCGCGGCGAGGATCTTGCCTACCGTTACCTTTCCGATAACGGTTACCGCATCGTCGCGCGCAACTATCGCTCGCGCAGCGGCAAAGGGGAGATCGATCTCGTGGGTTGGGACCAGGATCGGCTCGCTTTTATCGAAGTGAAGACGCGAGCGAGCGACGCGTTCGGCCGTCCCGAGCGGGCCGTCGACTCTGCCAAACAGCAGCACCTGGTGCGGTCGGCCAATGACTACCTGCGCCGGTCGAAGGTCGCTCCCGGGCACGCGCGTTTCGACGTCGTCAGCATCCTCCTGCGGGACGAGGGCCCTGAGGTGGTGTTGCTCAAGGACGTCTTTTCGATGCGATCGGCGTTTTCGAGGAGGAGATTCTAGTCCTGGCTGGGGCGGCGGTGCGGGTTGGCGGCCTGCGGCGCCGCTGTTCGGACCCACCCCGCGAATCGAACGCATGGCCTACTTCGTAGCCCGGTGTTCGCCGGCACCGAGCACCTGCCGTTGACGTGCAGAGTTGAGAGCAGAGAAATTGGTACTCGGCAAGCCTTCCGGCGGTCCCCGCAAGGGTAAGATACAGCCATGCTCAAACGTATCCTCCTGTCGCTGCTGCTGACCGCCGCAGCCGCTTTCGCACAAACCGAGACCCAGTGGACACCGGAACTCTCCATGCGCGTCGACTCCATCGGCGACGTCATCCCCTCGCCGGACGGCCAGTCGGTGGCCTACACCCGCAGCCGCTCCGTGATGGAAGAGACACGCAGCGAATTCGTCACGCAGATCTACCTCGCACGCGCGGACGGCTCACGGCGCTTTCAACTCACCGCCGGCAAAGACAGCTCAACCGCGCCGGCTTTCTCGCCCGACAGCCGCACTGTCTACTTCCTCTCCAAGCGTTCGGGGAAACAGAACCTCTGGCGCATTTCCACCGCGGGCGGCGAGGCGGAACGGCTCACCGATTGGGACGGTTCGATCGGCAGCTTTCGGGTCTCGCCCGATGGCAAGTCGATTGCTTTCCTGGGCCGCAAGGCCGATTCCGACAAGGAGAAAGCCGAGAAAGAAAAGCGCGATTTCCGTGTCATTGATCAGGACCCGGAGAACCATGGGCTGTGGTTGATCTCGACCGCGTCTCGAGCGGGAGAGCCCGAGCCCAAAGCCGTGTTCGAAGCCCCCTATCACCTGGCGCGCATCGAGTGGTCGCCCGATGGGAAGAAGATCGTCTTCGAGCATTGGCCGCGGCCCGAAGCGCCCTACTGGGTTGAAGCGGACATCACGGAAGTCGACGTCGCGAGCGGCAAGACCAAGGTGCTGGCCGACTCCGAGCTGGTCGAGCACTCGCCGTACTATTCGCGTGACGGCCGGCTGCTCGCTTACGGGCGCAGCTCGGAGCCTGGGCGTTGGGCCGGCGAGGGGCGGCTCGTCGTGCAGAATCTTGCGAGCGGCAAGGATCGCACGCTCCCGGTCACCGAAGACGAATTCGGACGCGGCACGAACCTGCTGGGGTTCTCCGCCGACTCGAAGCACCTATACTTCACCGAAACAACAAAGACACGGAACGTTTTGCAATCCATGGGGGTTGACAGCGCGGCCTCGAGTCTCAAGCAGCCGTCCCGCGGGACGCTCTCCGGCTACGGCCGGGGCGCGCGGCTCAACTCGACGGGTTCGCACATCGGCTTTGCCGCCGAAAGTTGGGACCGCGCCGCGGAGGCCTTCGTTCTGGGCCTAGCGCGGGGTGATGTCGGCCAAGTCAGCGCCCATGGGGACGAATTGCCGGACCTTCCTCTTGGCAAGACGGACGTCGTGCGCTGGAAGTCCAAGGACGGTCTCGATGTCGAGGGCTTGCTGACCTATCCCGTGGGCTACAAGGCCGGCAAACGGGTCCCTTTCGTGTTGGTGATTCACGGCGGACCGATGGGCGTCTTCACCGACCTGTTTCTCGGCGCGAGGGGTCTCTATCCCGTCGCCACGTTTGCCTCCAAGGGGTACGCGGTGCTGCGGCCCAACCCGCGGGGCTCCTCGGGCTACGGCAAGAAGTTCCGCATGGCGAACTACGGCGACTGGGGCGGCGGGGACTATGAAGACATCATGACGGGCGTCGATCATGTGATCGGGTTGGGCGTGGCCGATCCCGAGCGCATGGCGGTGATGGGTTGGAGTTACGGCGGGTTCATGACGAGTTGGGTCATAACGCATACGAAACGGTTCAAGGCGGCTTGCGTAGGGGCGGCGGTGACGAACCTGTGGAGCTTCACCGGGACGTCGGATATCTTCAACTTCCTGCCCGACTACTTCGCCGGCGAGCCGTGGGAGAATTTCGACGGCTACCGCGACCATTCGCCGATGAGCTTCGTGAAGGGCGTCACGACACCGTCGCTCATCTTGCACGGTGAGAAGGACCTGCGCGTTCCGATCTCGCAAGGCTACGAGTTGTACAACGCCCTGAAGCGCCAAGGCGTCAAGACGAAGATGGTCGTCTACCCCCGCACGCCGCACGGGCCGCGCGAGCCGAAATTCTTGCTCGA
>JAKZVK010000448.1:0-13899 GCA_047516085.1 Bryobacterales bacterium | reverse complement strand
TGAACTGCCGACCTACGTGTCGATTCCATCCGCAAGGCGCAGGGAGCAATCCGGTTTCCTGGGGCCGCAGTACAATCCGTTCAGCGCGGGTGACCCCAACGTCGAAAAGTACTCCGTCCGCGATCTCGAGTTGCCGATGGGCGTCGACTGGACCCAGATGGAAAGCCGCTACTCGCTGTTGCGGTTGGTCGACTCCAAGATCTCGCAATGGGACACCGGCAACACCTTCGACTCGATCGACTCGTACTACGAAAGCGCACTCGGTCTGATGCGCTCGCCGCTCGCAAAGAAGGCCTTTGACATCGCCCAGGAACCCGAAAAGCTCCGGGAGAAGTACGGCCACACGGGAATGGGGCAGGGTTGTCTGCTAGCCCGCCGCCTGGTCGAAGCCGGCGTCCGTTTCGTCACCATCAAACGAGGTAACTGGGACCACCACTCCAACATCTTCGAAAACCTGGCGAACGACTACCTGCCCGAGTTCGACCGTGCCTACGCCACCCTGCTCGAAGACCTCCACGAACGTGGCATGCTCGACTCAACCATCGTGCTGGTAACAGGAGAGTTCGGCCGTACGCCCGAGATCAACGTCTACACGGGCCGCGATCACTGGCCGAATTGTTTCTCGCTGACCATCGGAGGCGGAGGCATCGAAGGCGGCCGCGTCTGGGGCGCTTCGGACAGCGATGCGAGATTCGTCAAGGACAACTCGGTCGAAGTGCCCGACTTCACCGCGACCTTGTACAACAAACTCGGGGTCGATCACACCAAGGAGTACATGACGAACATCGGCCGCCCGATGGTGCTTTCCGATGGCACGCCTCTGTCGTTTCTTTAGCGAAAGACTTTGTCTCAAGCGGTTCTGCCAGAGGGCTCGTGCTCCGACCTTAGTTGTACTTAGCTCTGCCCGTCGTCGCCTTCGCGCTTCTCCCAACCCGGCTTGAACAGCGGCAAATAATGCTCCTGCTGGTAGGGATATTTCGGTAGTTCGTCGAGTACCAGATCGACACCCAGGCCGGGGCGGTCAGGGATCTCGATGTACCCGTCCTTCACTTCCACGGCGTTGGTGATGATCTGCTTCTCCCAGGGCTCGTTGAACTCGTCGAAGATTTCGTGGATCAGGAAGTTGGGGATCGAGGCGTTCAACTGGACGCAGGCGGCCGAGCAGATCGGCCCTTGTGCACTGTGGGGAGCGATCATGCCGAAGTGCGCGTCGATCATGTCGGCGATCTTGCGTGCCGCGAACAGGCCGCCCACCGCCAGGATTTCCGGCTGGTAGATGCTCACCACCTCGTGCTTCACCAGTTCGGCGAACTCCTGCTTGCTGCTGAGACTCTCGCCCGTCGCCACCGGGACGGGGCTTTGCCGCGCCACCTCCACCAGCGCGGCGATGTTCGTGTGGGCGACCGGCTCCTCGAACCACATCGGCTTGTAGCGCTCGATGGCGCGGGCGAAGCGCACCGCCGTCGCGACATTGAAGCGGTTGTGGACCTCGATCAGCAGGTCCACCCGCGGGCCGACGGCCTCGCGCACGGCGGCGATGATGTCGTGTGACAGCTCGAATTCTTCAAGCGACATCGTGCGCCAGTTCGCGCCGAAAGGGTCGAACTTCATCGCCGTGTAGCCGCGCTCGACCACCATCTTGGCCTTCTCGGCGAAGCTCTCGGGCGTCCGCGGACCGCGATACCAGCCGTTGGCATAGGCGCGCAGCTTCTCGTGGCAGCGTCCGCCCCACAGGTTGTAGATGGGCTGCCCGGTGGCTTTGCCGATGATGTCCCAGCAGGCGATCTCGATCGAGGCCACCGCCGACATATGGATCTGTCCACCCTCGGAGTAGACGTCGCGCACCATGCGTTGCGAGATGATCTCGACCTGGAAGGGGTCCATGCCGATGATGAACGGCGACAGCTCGTGGACGGCGGCTTCGACGGTCTTACCGAAGGCGTTGCAGGTGCCTTCGCCCACGCCGTGAATCCCGTCGTCGGTTTCGACGCGCGTGAACAGCCAGTTCTTCCAGGGGTTGCCGACCAGGTAGGTCTTAACGTCGGTGATTTTCATGTTCGGTCCGTCGAGTGCAGCTCAGTAGGCCATTATGCCATCGGCGTGCACCGGCTCGGCGTGACTCCTCGGCCCACCACGACAGAGGCGCGGATGGGAATCCGCGCGCCCGCGGGCGTGAGCCCGCGCTGAGATGCAACGACGGAAACGAGGTCGCGGTCAGCAGCCCGTAGCGCGGATCTCGGTTTAGAGATCCGCGGCCTTTCGCTCCTATCGGCCCAAGACGTCGCGAAGCGTCGCTTCAAGGTCGGGATGCTGGAACTTGTAGCCACTCGCCAACGTGGCTTGCGGCAGGACTTTCTTACTCGACAGAAGCTCGGTTGCGAAGCCGCCCATCGCAATCTTCAACGCAAAGGCCGGCGCGGGCATGAAGGCCGGTCGATGAAGGACGCGGCCCAGCGCGCGGGCAAACTCTTTCTGTCGTACGGGGGCGGGCGCGGTGCCGTTGAAGGCGCCGCTCAGGTCATGGTCGATCAGATGCAACATCAACCCGACCAGGTCGTCGCGATGAATCCACGACCACCACTGGCGGCCCGAGCCGAGCGGGCCGCCGGCGCCCAGCTTGAAGGGCAGGAGCATGGCCCCCAGCGCGCCGCCGCCTGGCCCCAGTACGACGCCAATACGGACTCGCGCGAGACGAACGCCGAGCGACTCGACTTTGCGAGCTTCCTCCTCCCAGGCGATCGAGATGTCAGCCAGGAAGTCGTCACCGGGGGTGGACTGCTCGGTCAGCTCTTCCTCTGCGCGATCGCCGTAGAAGCCGATCGCGCTGGCCGAAACCATGACCTTGGGTTTCTATTCGGCCTGGGCGATCCCGGCCACCAAGTTTCGCGTGCCGATGACCCGGCTGTAGCGAATGGCGTGTTTCTTGGCCTCGCTCCATCCGCCGACGACCGTTTCTCCCGCCAGATGAACCACCGCGTCGACGCCGGCTAGCGACTCGACTGGGGCAGGCTCGTCGCCCGGGTTCCACGAGTAAGCGGTCTCGATCGCCGACACCTTGCGTTTCGCTGCCTCGGCGTCACGGGAGAGCACGGCGACGGTATCGCCACGGCCGTGCAGCGTCTCGCACAACCGGCGGCCCACAAATCCGGTAGCGCCTGTGACGAGGACTTTCATAGTCTTGGCCGGGACGGGAAACTGGGGGCACTGGCTCGCTGGATCTTGTTCGATCGATCCCGCTCGATTGTTGAGCGCCGCCGCGCGCGTTTCCTCCCCGTGCCCCCAAACCTAGCGCCGCTTGCCGAGCAAAGTCAAACTGTGGTCTAGCCGGTTGGCGGTTTCGAACGGTTCGAAGACGTCGAATGTTTGGCCACGCACAGACCATGCGAAACCTAGCCGCGTGACCGCCCGTCTCAGCCTTTAGCAGAAGGGGGGGTGCCTACGTGAAGAGCGTTGTCTACGTCCTAGCTTGGGCCGTGCTGGCCTTTACGCCGGCCTGGGCACAGAAGCAGTCGTCGAAGCAGACCGGCGAGTCCGGCGGCGACTTGGTGAGCCATGCGAAGACAGTCGGAACGGCAACCGCCAAGGGAGGCAAGGCGGTTGCAACCACAACCTCCAAGGGAGGCAAGACCGTCGGACAAGCCGCCGCCGGCGGCACGAAGACTGCGAGCGCAGCGACGGTCAGCGGAGCCAAGACGCTAGGCAAAGCAAGCAAGAGCGTGGGGGCGGCAACTGTCGAGGGAAGTAAGACCATCGGCACGGCCACCGCCAAGGGCACCGTGGAGACCGCCAAGGCATCCAAGACCGTCGGCACCGCAGCCGCGAACGTCAGCGTCAAGGCGGCCAAGGCCGGCAAGAGCGCCGGGACGGCTGTCGGCAAAGGCGCCAAGGAAACCGGCAAGGCGATCACGAAGGGAGTCGGGAAAGTACTCTGACGCCCTGACCGGTCCCGTCCGAAAACAAGCCGAAAAAAGAGGGTCCCGGGGAGGCGCCGGGACCCTTCGTCAATGCACTCTGCTGCTTCCGCTGAAGGGAGGCTCGAAACAAGAGAACTTGTGACGTCTCGGCTGAACCTTAGTTCGAGGGGCTAGCCGAGCTGCCGGTGAGCGCCACGCCGGCGATTGTACCGGCCGCGGCGGTTGCACCGACCGCGGCCACGAGCGTAATGCTGGCTTGGTGGCTCATGCTGCCGATGGTCCAGCCTTCTTTGGCGGCGGAGCCCTTGCCCGCGGGCACCGCGCCGCCGCCGCTGTCGTCGTCGTCGTCATCTTTGGTTGCGGTTTGGCCGTCCCCGCCAGGGCTGCCGCCGGGCATCGCATACGATCCCGCCGGAACCAGAACCGGGGCGAGGCCCGCCTGCGTGATGAGCGCAGCGCCGCGGTGGGCCGCGATGAGCTGCTTGCCGTCACGGTTCGCCACCACGACGAGGGCCCGCGGGCTGGGGTCTCTGACCTGAATCCGGACGTCCCCCAACTGCACGGGAAGGCTGCCGGTGGCGATCACGCCGTGATGCAGGGTGATCTGGTCCCCCGCGAAAGTCACTTCGGAATTGCCGCGTACCTCCACGCGCCCCACTGTCGGTGACAAGATCAGGGCGGTTCCGGCGGTGTCGGTCTTGATCCGGTCCCCGCTGCGGACCGTCGAGCCGCTCGGCAAGGCAACGGTGTTGGTCCACACCGTGCCCGAGGTAATTAAGTTCGCTGTGCTACTCGGTTCACCCGCCCACACAGCGGCCGTCAAGCTCAGAATCAGTACTGTCAACAAAGTCCAACGCATTCTCGATCTCCCTTTGGCTCGGCTTCGATTGGCGGGGATGGACATAATCGGCTCCCCGGTAAGTTGTATCGACCCGCTCTTTTTTTCCTTTAGTAGGCCGCCGGAACCGGGGTGGAAGAGGGCAAGGGCTTGCGTCCCGGTTGGCCGGCCCCTCGACCGATACGGACCACCCGCTCGGCGATCGCCTCGACCGTGTCGTTCGCCAGCCCGGCATAGATCGGCAAACAAAGCACGCGGGAACTGATCCGGTCGGTCAGCGGCAGCGGATTACTCTCGGGCCGGTAGAACGTGCGATAGAGCTTCTGCCGGTGAAGCGGCGGGTCGAAGTAGCGGCGCGTCTCGACGCGGTCCCGCGCCAGGGCGTCTTCGAGCTGGACCCGCGAAACGCCGAAGCGTTGCTCGTCGATCAGCACGGCGAAGTCTTTGCGGCTGCTGCGCACGGCGGGGCCGATTCGTTGCGGCGTCAGCCCGTCGACGTCGTGGAACTTGCGTTGGTAAACCTCGGCCACTTCGTTGCGGCGCTTGATCCCCCATTCGACGTAGGCGAGCCCGGCCGTCCCCAGCACGGCCTGGATCTCTGTCATGCGGGCGTTCAGTCCCAAGATCTCGCAGTCGTAGGTCTGGCCCTTGCCGTAGTTGCGGGCCTGGCGAAGGCGCTGTGCCAGATCGGGGTCATGAGTCACAATCAGCCCGCCCTCGCCGGCAACGAGAGGCTTGGTCGGCGTGAGGCTGAACACGGTGGCGTCACCCCACTCGACGACATTGGTTCCGTCGAGCTGAGACCCGAAGGCGTGGGCGCCGTCGAAGATCAGCCGCAGTCCGTGACGCGCGGCGATGTCTTTGAGATGCCGCACGGGCACCGGACATCCGAAGATGTGCACGGCGAGAATGGCCGAAGTGCGAGGCGTAATGGCGGCTTCAATCCGTTCGGGGTCGATGTTGAACGTCTCCGCATCGCAGTCGACGAACACCGGCTCAAGACCGTTCCACAGCAGACCGTGCCCCGTGGCGAAGAACGTGAAGCTCGGCAGGATGACCTCGCCGGAGAGCCCCAGCAGACGCTCCACCAGCATCAACCCCGACGTGCAGCTCGACACGGCGACCGCGTCCGGCGCACCCAGATACGCGGCGGCCCGCTGCTCGAACTCCGCAACCGCGGAAGCATTGGTGAGTTGAGACTGCTCGAGCAGGGCGCGGATCTGCTCGAGCAAGTCTTCGGTTGGCGGTAGCGTTGGCGCTGCCAGCGGAACCTTGGTCTCGAACAGAGGCGAGCGGAGCGAATCCAGGCCGGATACAACCGGCGTTGGCTTGGGAGCCCTTGGTTGCAGCACGGAATCTGAAGTCATCACTACCTCTCTTGGCCTCGGATCGGCGCGGGCGGTTGCCGGCCGGCGCCTCGGCGGCGCTGCGTTCGTTTGTCAGCGTTGGTTCGTCAGCCCTTGACGGTCACGGGACGGCGATACGCCGGGAAAAAATCTCCACGGTCGCCGGCAGAGCCCGGCGGGTCCGCTTCATCGCGACGCCGGCACAGGTCTTCGTACTCGGCCGGCAGAATCACCGCACTCCAGATGTGAAAAGGATGCGTCCGTTTCGAGAAGCTCGATTTGAACTGGAAAAGGTTGTCGCTGTTTCCGCCCGTCCCCCCGCCGAGGTGAAACGAATGGTTCCCGCGCTCGGCCGCGCGCAGGCGCACCTCGTCGAGCAGGGCCTTGGTGGGTGCTAGGTGTCGGAACTCTTCATCGCCGGCGCTGAGGTGGTACTGGACGATACCGTCGCATTCGACAAAGATCCCGCCGGCCAGCATTCTTCCGTCGAGTTCGGCGGTCATCAAGTAGGCTCGCGAACCCATTCGGTCGAAGAACCGCCGGAAGTAGTCGCGGCCGAAGAAGTAGCTCTCCGCCGCGCCGGCGCGCCGCATGGTTTGGTGGTACAGATCGATGAACCGATCCAGTTGGCGGACCTCGACGTCCTCGGTGACCTTGACGCCGGCACGCTTGGCCTTCCGGATGTCGTGGCGAAGCGTTTTGCGATAAGCGAGCCAAGCTGTCTCCGGGTCGCCGGTGAGATCGATCGAGACGGTCTCGCCCCGCTGCGAGGCGGGACCACGCGCCGGCAACAGACGATAGTTCGCCAGAATCGGATGAAGCCGCGTAAAGGCCGAGACCGCGCGCTGGGACCGCCAAACGTCGAGCATCGCGTCGTGGGCCCTTTGCAGGAACGGCGTGTCGCCGTCGCATCCCAACCCGAGAGGCCCCGGGTAGCCGTAGACCGAAGTCACGTCGAAGTACGCTTCATGGCCCAACCGCTCATGGCCCAACCCGTCGATCGAACGGAGCAGGTACGGCCACAGCAGGCGGCGGCTCTCGCTTTCCTGGTAAACGGCCAGGAACGCCTTGCCTTCGCCTTGCTCTTCGGAGAACTGGTGATAGGCGGCGGTGTGGTAGAAGTCGTGATCGACGTAGCGCAGTTGCTCTTCCCACCGGCTTGTCTCGTCGGCGGTATGAAGTTCCAGTCGGCCAAGCGTTTCCGATACGGCAGTGCTCGCCACGTTAATCCGTTCTGGGGTTCCTTGCACGGTCTCGGCAGTCCGTGGCCGTGAGTCAGGGACTGCTCTTAGGTTCTTGGGCTTCGACCGGTTGATCGACAGATGCCGATGGGAAGTTGAGAGTGCGTTAAGTCGGATGCGCTTTTCTTAAAGTCGGCTGTGGAGGGCGACGATTTTGTAGGTGGTCGCACGTCCGACAACGTAGGGGCACGGCATGCCGTGCCCAGCGGTTTGGAGCGGGCGGCCGGACTGGAACACGGGTACGGCGTGCCGTGCCCCTACTTTCTTGATGGATCTAGTTGTCTTCCTCGATCAGCGCTATGCGCGCACGCCCGACGGGGCGGTGTGGACGCCGGGCCCGTTCCCGTACTCGTTCTTCCAGCGCTACTTGACGGCGTTCGACCGGGTGCGGGTGGTGGCGCGCGTCCAGCCCGCCGAGCAGCCTTCGGCTTCCTGGAACCGGGCCGGCGGAGAGCGGGTGTCGTTCGTCGAGGTGCCCTACTACGTGGGCCTGTGGCAGTACTTGTCACGCGCGGCCGAGGTTCGGCGTACCGCCGGGCGGGCGATCGGTGTCAACGATGCGGTGCTGTTGCGGGTCCCGTCGCAGGTCTCGACCTCGGTCGAAGCGGCGCTGCGGCGCGAACACCGGCCCTACGGGGTAGAGGTGGTGGGCGATCCGTTCGAGGCATACGCGCCCGGATGCGTCCGGCATCCGTTGCGGCCGGCCTTTCGGCGATGGTTTCGGCATCGCCTGCGGCAACAGTGCGCGAGTGCGTCGGGCGCGGCCTACGTCACCGCCGAAGCCTTGCAGCGCCGCTATCCCGCGCCCGACGACGCCTTCACGGCAAACTATTCAAGCGTCGAGTTGCCCACGGAGGCCTTCGCTTCCCAGCCCCGCCCGGCCCAGGAGTCCCCCGCGGCGGCGCGGCCGGTCGAAATCGTAACGGTAGGGTCGTTGCAGTATCTCTACAAAGGGCCGGACGTGCTTCTCGAGGCCGCCGCCATCTGCGCGTCCCGCAACCTCGACTTCCGGCTCCGGTTTGTCGGCGGCGGCCGCTATATCGCAACGCTCAAGCAGGACGCCGCGAGACGAGGGCTCGGCGAGCGCGTTCTGTTCCTGGGCCAATTGCCGGCGGGAGGAGTGCTACGCGCGGTACTCGATGAGGCCGACCTGTTTGTACTCCCCTCGCGTTCGGAAGGCCTGCCCCGGGCGATGATCGAGGCCATGGCGCGGGGCCTCCCCTGCATTGGCACGCGGGTGGGAGGCGTTCCCGAGCTTCTGTTGGCCGAAGACCTCGTCGCTGCCGGCGACGCCGAAGCCCTGGCGTCGAAGATCATCGAAGTGTTCCACGAACCCCAGCGGCTCGCCGAGATGTCGGCGCGCAACCTGAGCCAGGCGCAGGCTTATCGGGAAGAGGTGCTGCGGGAGCGCCGCACGCAATACTACTCGCGTCTGCGAGAGGTCACCGAACGCTGGCTCGATCGATACGTCTCTTGACGTACCTTGACGAAGTTGCCCCTGTCTACGCGAAGGCGGCGACTGCCTTCGCGGGCGATCGCCCCTCCCAGGACGGCCGTCGACAGGCTCTTCCCTGAGCCGCCTTTCCACCAACAATCCTGACCACCTTTTCCGTCATTTACTCCTCTGCCGAGCAGGGTGCGACTTCCCCGCCGAGGTCGAGGAGTTGATGCTATGGAGGGGGCCGCCACCGAGTCGCGTGCTTCACGGGCAGGCCGGGGGGCAGGGCAACCCAATCGGAATTGTTGCCGGCGCCCGACACGCGACGGCCCGCGCATGCGATAATAAGTCAACTGTTGTTTCGATTCCTGAACTCCCTACCTTTTGTTCGCAGAACGGAAAGCCGCAAGGTTTCACCTTCCCGTTGATTCCGCCTGCAGATCCTAGGAACACTCAGACCGATAGATCAACAGCGAATTTTCAACGAGGAGATTTTGTGTTATGCCAGAGCAAGGTGTTGTGAAGTGGTTTAACGAATCGAAGGGCTACGGTTTTATCCAGCAGGCCAGTGGAGAAGATGTTTTCGTGCATTTTTCGGCGATCCAGGGGGATGGGTACCGGACCTTGGCGGAAGGTGCCGCCGTCGAATTCGACGTGGAGCAAGGACCGAAGGGTCTACAGGCAGTCAACGTCACTCTGAGCGGAGGGTAGACGCCGGAACGGGCGTGGTCGCCACGGCCATGCCCGGTAGAACACCAGCTCGCAGGTCTCCGCCACACCCTGGCGTGAGACCTGCGATTTTGCTGGCGCGGGCGCTGAGCTTGGCGAGTTGAGAGCAGTCTTGACTTGAGGTCTCGCCGGGGCCCTCTACTACGCGGGCAGCGCTGCGTGGACGCTCGAAGATCCCCTGACGGCGCTCAAAGATCCTGGCCCTCTACCTCGTCACCAGCGGCATCCGAGACTCTGCCGTGTGGGAGACCCCGGACGGCTCGGCGGTACAGTGGCTCGCGTTGGGTGAGGGTAACATCGGGGTCGAAGCGGTCGCGAAACGCTTTGGTGAGCTTTGTCCCGGCAAGCCTTCTCCCTCGAAATCATCAACACCCGCATTCCCAGGTTGTTGGACTCCTGGACCGAAGAGTGCTGGGATGCCTACCGCGATGTTCCGGCGAGCTTCCTGGCCCGTTTTTCAGAAGCTGGGCCGCAACGGCAATCCCTACTCGAACGTGCCTCCTGACCGGGCGTGAGTCCCGACAGCGCAGAGTTCAAGGCGTTTCTGGTCGAACAGGAGCGGCGCGACATCGAGCAAGTGGTCAAAGTATTCAAGAGACGTGCTGGGCCTGGGCGAAGGGTAGCTCGTCGGGACTCGGCAGCGGGACGGCCGGAAAAGTCCAACGAACGCGTTGTTGGCTTCCGATATCTACCTCGTGACGGTACAATCTCTTCAGGCTAGGGTCCTTCAAGCTACATCTCCGCAGGTAAGGTCAATACCATGATCGGCCAGACGATCTCGCACTACCGCATCACCGACAAGCTCGGTGAGGGCGGGATGGGTGTCGTCTACAAGGCCGAGGACACCAACCTCAAGCGCCCCGTCGCCCTCAAGTTCTTGGCCGCCCACCTGCTCGGCGACGAAGAGATCAAAGCTCGCTTTCGGCGAGAAGCCGAAGCTGCTGCTGGGCTCAATCATCCCAATATCTGCCACGTTTACGAGATCAATGAGGTCGAGGGCAAGACCTTCATCGCGATGGCCTTCCTGGAAGGCGAAGGCCTCGACAAGAAGATTGAAGTGGGCCCGCTGAAGCTGAAGGACGCGCTGCACATCGCGATCCAGACGGCGCACGGTCTGCAAGCCGCCCATGAGAAGAAGATCGTCCACCGCGACATCAAGCCCGCCAACCTAATGATCACCGGGTCAGGCCCAAAGCAACTCGTCACCATCATGGACTTCGGCCTGGCGCTGCTGACCGACCGCTCGAAGCTCACCCGCCTGGACGAGACCATGGGGACCGTTACCTACATGTCCCCGGAGCAGACCTATGGAGCCGACATCGATCACCGCTCTGATATTTGGTCTCTCGGCGTCGTGCTGTACGAGATGGTCACCGGGCAACAGCCGTTCAAAGGCCACTACGACAAAGCGGTCATGTACTCCATCACCAACGAAGAGCCGGAGCCCATAACCGCCCTTCGGACGGGTGTGCCAATGGAGTTGGAACTCCTGGTGAATAAGTGTTTGGCAAAGGATGCCGGCCGGCGTTACCAAAGTACGGCCGACATGGTTGTGGACCTGGAGTCGCTCAGTGACAAGTTGAAGTCTGGCAAGTCGACGATCCTGCGCGCCGGTGATCCCGCAGGGGTAGGCGCTCCAGCCGGTGCTAGCGATATAGGGGCGCGTGTTGTGTCCCCCGCGGGCCAGACGAACCTCTCCGCCGAGGCACAGGCAGGATTGCCTGAACCGCCGGCAGAGGCTGACCGGCCCGCCCCTGAAAGCCACCCCCTTGTCAGATATCACGTGATCGAAGACCTGGACTCCCGAGGCGACAGCGTCGTCTATCGAGCCGAAGACACGCAATTGAGGCGTTCGGTAACGATCAACGTAATGCCGGAATCGGCGGCCCGTGAGGCCGAACGTCGCATGCGCACGAAGGATCGGGCCTTGCTGGCGGGCGGCGTCCTTTTTGCTGCCGCCCTGGTGGCTGCCCTGATCCTGGCGGTCGTTCACTTCGGCGAAGCACCCCTTCAGCAACGCGCGCTGCGTTTTTCGGTTCCCGCCCCGGAAGGTACCGCGATTGGGCCCTTCGCCGTTTCGCCCGACGGGCGCCATATGGCCGTCGTGGGCGTTACGGGAGATCAGCAGACGCAACTCTGGGTCCGCCGGCTCGATTCCTTGGAACCGCAGGTGCTTCCCGGAACGGTGGATGCTTGGCTTCCCTTTTGGTCGCCGGACAGCGCCTACGTAGGCTTTTTCGCCGAAGGAAAACTCAAGAAAATCGCGGTGGCCGGCGGCCCGCCTCAAACCCTCTGCGACGCACCAGACGGCCGAGGCGGGACCTGGAACCGCGAGGGGGTCATTGTCTTTGCCCCAAACAGCAACGATGTGTTGTACCGTGTGTCGGCGCAAGGCGGGGTGCCGGTTCCGTCAACGACATTGGATGCTTCGGAAGGCCAAGGGGTGCACCGCTTCCCCCGATTCTTGCCGGACGGCCGGCACTTTCTCTATCTGAAATTCCGCGCTGGAGACAAGAATGGAACCTATCTAGCCTCGCTCGACTCGCAAGAGGCCCGGCGGCTTCTGGCCGATAATTCGCGGGCAGAGTACGCCCCGGGGCCCTCTGGCGAAAACGGCCACCTGCTGTTCGTGCGGGAAGGCGCCTTGATGGCCCAGCCGTTTGATGCCGGCAGTCTCCAAATGACTGGGGACTTGTTTCCCGTCGCGGAACAAGTTCGGCTCAACCCGATGAGTTACAACGGCGCCTTCTCCGTTTCCGGAGACGGGGTGCTGGTTTATCAGGGGGGTGGGGCGAGCGAAACCCTCCAACTGGTTTGGTTTGACCGGGAAGGCAAACGACTGGGCTCGGTGGGCGAACCCGCCGGGTACTCCAATCCCGCTCTCTCCCCGGACGAAAAGAAAGTGGCTGTGGCCATCGGCGATTCGAAGACAAGGACGCGTGATCTGTGGGTGTTCGATCTGACTCGGGGGACCAACTCACGATTGACTTTTGATTCGGCTGACGACTTGAACCCTCTTTGGTCGCCCGATGGGGGCCGGATTGTGTTCACTTCCTCGCGCAAGGGGCAGCGGGATATCTACCAAAAGTTGGCCAGCGGCGTGGGCGAGGCCGAACTTCTTCTTGAGTCCAAAGAGCGAAAGAGCGTGGAAGACTGGTCGCTGGACGGACGATTCGTCGTCTACAACGTCCCAGGGAATGTCTGGGCATTGCCGTTGGCTGGAGATCGCAAGCCGATCCCGTTGCTGACAGACGAGTTTCTTGAAACCCAGGCGCACCTGTCTCCCAATGGCCGATGGATCGCATATACATCGCTCGAGTCGGGCAGGTCTGAGGTCTACGTGCAGAGCTTCTCACCGGCGTGGGAAGCCGAAAACGCCGCGGCGGGAGGCAAGTGGCAGGTCTCGACGGCCGGGGGTTTGCAAGCCGCATGGCGGCGGGATGGGAAGGAGCTGTTCTATCTCGAAGACCAAAAACTGATGGCAGTGAACGTGAGGACGGATTCCGAGGTCTTCGAGGCCGGCATCCCCAGGGCATTGTTTGAGGCGCCACCCCTGAGCCGGCGGCAGCGCAGGAATTACTATGTGGTCTCGGCGGACGGCCGGCGATTCCTCTTTAACATCCTCGCGGACGACTCCCGCGAGTCCTCCCTCACCGTGGTGGTGAACTGGCCGGCGCAGGTCCAGCGGTGAAGAGGCCGCTGGAGCAACCACACGAGGAGAGGTGAGAACGTGATGGTGGAGGCGCCCCCAACGCAACAGGGTCGGCGGATGGCCGGCGCTTCGTGCGGAGGGACCCAGTTGGGAATGAATCCGGCAGCCCCCCCAAGTATCCTCGTCGTCGCAGGAGCTGCGCCGTGGCGGCTCGGCACGCCACCAGCGTGCTCCACGAAGGAGGACATGCGTTTTGCTGTACGACTGGACGCAGAAGATTCATATGTGGGCCGGGTTGCTCACGTTCACGGCGTTCGTCGTTTGGGGCATCACGGGGATCTATGCGATCTTTCTTCCCGCGCCGGGGGAGTACAAGCCCGCGGACGTTGCGGAAGAAACGCAGTTTCGGTTTGAAGCTCCCGGCAACCTGGACGACAAGGAGCTGGCGAAGCGCATCTTCGACGCCGCCGACCTCAAGATGGCGGGCGGGCACTACAACGTGCACCGCGACGACGACCAGCACCTGAAGTTCTTCGTCTTCACGTCCAACGGACGACGGGATGTCACGTACCTCGAAAGACAACGGCGCGTGCGAGTCGAGTTCCGCCACAACAATCTGGGCGGATTCCTCTCGTCGATGCATACCGCCCACTCACGGCGTGGTGCGCCGGATCGCTCGGCGCGGCTGTGGGGTTACTACAACGAACTTTCGACCTGGGCGCTTCTGCTCATGTCGGTCTC
>JAKZVK010000447.1:0-6592 GCA_047516085.1 Bryobacterales bacterium | reverse complement strand
GAGTCGAACGAAGACGAGGCCTTTGTCCGCGGCCTGGCGGAGGGCCTCGAGCTCGGTTTTCACGTTCATTCGGTGGATGTGCGCGCCGAGGCCGACCGGAGGGGTGAAAACCTCGAGCAAGTGGCCCGTCAAGCGCGATATCAGTGGTTTCACCGATTGATTGCAGAAGGACATGCTGACAAGGTGGCAGTAGGCCACACCCGCTCGGACCAGGCGGAAACCGTGCTCTACCGGCTACTGCGGGGGGCGGGCAGCGCAGGCCTGTCGGGGATTCACCCGATCTTGGGCGGGGTCTTGGGCGGAAGGGTGATCCGGCCTTTGCTCGGCGTAAGCCGCGCGGAGGTGATGGCCTATCTGGAGTCGGGCGGCTATGAGTGGCGCGAAGACTCCTCCAACGCCGATGAAGCGTTCGACCGGAACCGCCTGCGCCACAGTCTGATGCCGCTACTAGCCAAAGACTGGAATCCCAACGTCGAGCAGACGCTCGCTCGCATGGCCGACTGGGCCCAAGCCGAAGAGGCGTACTGGGCCGAAACGCTGCCGGCCCTCGGCTCAGGGGTGGTCGAGCCGGCGACCCACGGTTCGGGGCCAGACGGCGTGCGTCTGAGCGTGGAGGCGATGGCCCGGCTGCCGCTGGCCGTGCAGCGGAGGCTGCTGCGCGCGGCGCTCGAGCAGGTCCGTGGAGACCTGCGCGGCATTGATTTCGAGCACATCGAAAGCCTCCGGGGACTTCTCGCCGCCGGCAGCGGGTCGGTTGACCTGCCGGGGGCCACGGGGACGAAGTCATTCGACCGGATCTTGCTGGCCCGCTCCAACGACGCCCAGACGGGCGGCCGGGCCGAGTTCAGCGTAACGGTCGACGCGCCGGGACGCTTCGAGATCCCCGGCACGTCAAGCGTTTTGGTATTGAGATTGCTCCGTCGAGCCGATGTGAAAGATGGTTATAATGGTACATGGCAGCAGATCCTCGATTGGCATAAGGTTCCTAAACCGTTACGTTTGCGGAGCTGGCGGGCAGGTGACCGGTACCAACCCCTGGGGCGTTCCCGGCCCAAGAAGCTCAAGGCTCTGTTCCAGGAGCGCCGAATCGAGGTTTGGAAGCGTGCCGGCTGGCCGGTCGTGACCGCCGGGGCCGAGACGCGTTGCGGTCCCGAGAAAGGGCCGCGCGCCGAAACCATTGTCTGGACGCGTGGGTTCGGTCCAGCCGAGCAGTTTGCCGCGCAGGAAGGGGCCGAGACGCTTCTCGAGATTACGGAAGCCGGCTGATAGTGCCGGTCCGGGATGGATCGGTTCGACACGGAATCAACTTTTTGAAATCGAATGGTGAGCTAATAGCGTCTAAGACTTAAAAGCGCCGCTCTGCTCGTCCGGAGGCGGCGGCAAGGAAGCTTAATCGTGAACTCCACCGTCAAGACCGCTATTTTCTGGCTGTTAATGCTGGCAACGGCCATCCTGCTGTGGAAGGTCGTGCAAACGGGCGGCACCGGCCGCGCAGAAGACATCAGCTACTCGGAGTTCCGGAACCTGGTGAAGGCCGGAAGCGTCGCGAGCGCGACGATCAGCGATCGCAACCAGGTTACGGGCACGCTCAAGGACGGCAAGATGGTCAAGTCCGTCTTCCCCTTGGACTACGACGGCATCATCCAGCTACTCGAGGAGAGTGGAACGGACATTGAAGTCGAGGCGTCGAGCTATCCGACCTGGCTGACCGTCCTGCTCAACGCCTCGCCCTTCATCCTGCTGTTCGGCTTCTGGATCTTCATGATGCGGCAGATGCAGGCGGGCGGAAACAAGGCCCTCAGCTTTGGCAAGAGCCGAGCGCGCCTGCTGACCAGCCAGCAGAAGAAGATCACGTTCAAAGACGTGGCGGGCGTGGACGAGGCCAAGGACGAACTGCAAGAGATCATCGAGTTCTTGGGTGAGCCGCAGAAGTTCCAGAAGCTCGGCGGACGCATCCCGAAGGGCGTGCTGTTAGTAGGTCCTCCGGGCACGGGCAAGACCTTGTTGGCGCGGGCCATCGCGGGCGAGGCGAACGTCCCGTTCTTTTCGATCTCGGGTTCGGATTTCGTCGAGATGTTCGTGGGCGTCGGCGCGAGCCGCGTGCGCGACCTCTTCGAGCAGGGCAAGAAGAACGCCCCCTGCATCGTCTTTGTGGACGAGATTGATGCCGTCGGACGGCACCGCGGCGCGGGCCTGGGCGGCGGCCACGACGAGCGCGAGCAGACACTCAACCAATTGCTGGTCGAGATGGACGGGTTTGACTCGAACGAGGGCGTGATCCTGATCGCCGCAACGAACCGTCCCGACGTGCTGGATCCGGCGCTGCTGCGGCCGGGCCGTTTCGACCGCCGCGTGGTGGTGAACCACCCTGACGTACGGGGCCGCGAGGGCATTCTTCGCGTGCACGTCCGCAAAGTGCCTCTGGCGAAGGATGTGGACCTGATGGTCGTGGCACGCGGCACACCCGGTTTTTCGGGCGCGGACCTGGCCAATCTGGTCAACGAGAGTGCCCTGTTTGCCGCGCGCCAGAACCGCAAGGTCGTCACGATGCACGACATCGAACTGGCGAAAGACAAGGTGATGATGGGCCCCGAGCGCCGCTCGATGGTGCTGACCGACGAGGAGAAGAAGACCACGGCGTATCACGAGGCCGGGCACGCACTCGTGGCCGCCATGGTGCCTCATTCCGATCCGCTGCACAAGGTGACCACCATTCCTCGCGGCCAGGCCCTCGGCGTGACGTTGCAGTTGCCGATCGACGATAAGCACACCTATCGCAAAGAGTTTCTGACCTCGCGCTTGACGATTCTGATGGGCGGCCGCGTCGCCGAGGAGATGTTCCTCGAGCAGACGACCACGGGCGCGGGGAACGACATCGAGCAGGCGACCGACATGGCCCGCAAGATGGTCTGCGAGTGGGGCATGAGCTCGATGGGTCCGCTGACCTTCGGCAAAAAGGAAGAGCAGATCTTCCTGGGCCGGGAGATCGCGCAGCACCGCGATTACAGCGAAGCCACGGCGATCCGCATCGACGCCGAAGTGTCGGGCTTGGTCAAGGGCGCCTACGAGGAAGCGAAACAGCGCATCAACGATAACTCGGAGGCGGTCGTGCGGATTGCCGAAGCACTACTGGAGCGCGAAGTTCTCGACGGCAACGAAATCCAGACGTTGATCGAAGGCCGCGAGCTTCCGGCCCTCCCGGTTACGGCGGTTCCGGAAGAAACCCCCGACGAGCAGGAAGTGCTTCGCCCCGAGAAGCCCAAGAGCGTGCCGGGCCTCTCGGAGGGCGAACAGCCTTCGCCTGCCTGACCTTTCCAGATCTCGACGCGTAGGGACGTGGCGTATTGTGCCGCGCCCGCGTCTCGCTTCCTGCTGCGTCCCCGGCTCTTCGCGTAGCGACAATTTGCTACCCTCAGCCAAGCTCTAAGCCCACGCTTTCTGCATGGGGAAAGGCTTCGGTTGATCATGCGCATCGCTCGCACCCGTTTACCGCATTACCTGCTTGTTCTCGCGGTTTGCTCGCCGTGGAGCTGCGGCTCGCCGCTTGACGAGGCCGAGTCGGTGTGGGTCGGCACGTTCAACGTCGATGCTACGCCGGCGATCGGCAGCCCAGTGGCCTACGCGCCGGCTCTCTCGATCACCGACCCGCTGAGCGCACGAGGGATCGTTCTTCTCTCCGAAGACAAGCCCATCGTCTTGTGCGCTGTCGATTGGCTTGGGATCGCCAACGGCGCCCACGACGCCTGGCGCGAAGCGTTGGCCGAGGCCGCCGGGACCAGCCCGGATCGCGTCGCTGTCCATACGTTGCACCAACATGACGGCATCCGCTGCGATTTCACGACAGAAGCCATCCTCGAAGAACAGGGGATCGCGGAGCAATCCTTCGCCCGCGAGTTCGACGAGCAGGTGATTGAACGAACGGCCGACGCCGTGCGTCAAGCCGTAACGGCCAGCCGGCCGGTGACGCACATCGGCGTCGGACAGGCGAAAGTCGAGAAGGTCGCGTCGAACCGGCGCATTCTGGGGCCGGACGGTAAGGTCAAGATCGTGCGCTACAGCAGCTCGCGCAACGCGGAGGCCATCGCGGCCCCCGAGGGCGTGATCGACCCATACCTGCGGCTGCTGAGCTTTTGGAACGAGGAGACCCCGATCGCTTCGCTGACCTACTATGCGACCCACCCGCAAAGCTACTATGGCGACGGAGATGTGACGGCCGAGTTCCCTGGCATCGCGCGTGCGATGCGCGAGCAAGCGCTGCCCGGCGTGGCCCACATCCACTTCAACGGCGCGGGCGGTAACGTGGCCGCGGGCAAGTACAACGATGGGTCCCCTGAGCGCCGCCCGATTCTGGCACAACGCATGGCCGACGGCATGAGGGCCGCTTGGGAGAGCATCCAAAAGAGTCCCATCGGGGCGAAGGACCTCGAGTGGAGGGTGCAGCCGGTGAAGCTTCCGCCCGCCTCGCACATGGTTCCGGCGGACCTGCGCGCGATTGTGCAAGACAAGGGCCGGGAACACCGCGAACGTCTGAACTCCTCATCCCACCTGGCGTGGGCCCGGCGAAGCCGACAAGTCCGGCAGATTGACCTGACTGCGCTGCGACTGGGCGACGTTCATGTGCTGCACATGCCGGGGGAGTTGTTCGTCGAGTATCAGCTTGCGGCGCAAGAAATGAAGCCTGGTGGGACGGTCTTGATGGCGGCGTATGGCGATTACGGCCCGGGCTACATCGGCACCGAGATCGCTTACGGACAGGGTGGTTATGAGACGAGTGCGCGGGCGTCGAGGGTGGCGCCAGAAGTCGAGCCCGTGTTGATGGAGGCGATGCGGACGCTGTTGAAGTAGTCGGGACAGGCGTCCCTACAGCAGTCGTAACGGCTCAGTACATAGTTGTAGGGGTGGACCGCTGTGTCCACCCCGGTGTTGGGTTTGGTGATACCGCTCGTCGTAACGTTGAAGCGCGGCGACTCGGCGGCGGGGCGGACGCAGCGGTCCGCCCCTACAAGCTGCATCCGTTACACTCCGGGATCGCAAGGGCGCGGCCCTTGGCCAGTTAGAAGCGCGCGCGGAGGGCCGAGGCTGTCTCGCCCTGCGGGCGGGCGCGAACTCCCTCGAACGTTTGAAGCTCGCCGGTATCAGGGTCACCCAACCGCACGGTGTACGTGCCCGTTGCAAAGACCTTCGGCCGGAACGAGCGGCCGCGAATCCTCAGCGTGTAGACGATCTCATCCGTCGCTTCCTCGATGACCTGTACGACGGGGTTCGACATCCCTTCCACCTGGATTTCAGGCAGGTACGCCGCGGCCTGGCGCCCATAGTTATCCTGCAAATCGATCGTCTTCGGCCAGCCGGGGAACTGCCCCGAGCGTTCCCCCTGGGCCGACCGATCAGACAACGGATCGGACAACAGTGGCCAACACTCCATCGTGATCTTGCCGGTCTTCTTGTTGAGCCGCACGATGCCGTAGCCGGACGCTTTGTCGTGCAGCTTCTCGAGCGGTGCGGCGCGCAATACTTCCTTCGGATTGGCGACCGCCCGGATCGTCATGCGGTTGCGCAACCCGTCGAAGAAGCGGCCGGTGTATGCGGGGCTCCCACCTTGGCGGTTCTCGCCCGGCCGCTGCGGGTCCCATGAGCGCGGATAGCCGGCCGCGATCGAGGGCACGCAGAAGGAGTAGCCGGCATCCTCGAACTCGTCGACGCCGTGGTGGACGATCGACGGCAGGTGCTGATCGCCGCCGATCATGAACGTGAAGCCCTTGCGCAACTCTCGCAGCGCCCGGTTGCGCGCCGACTGCGGCCAGCCGTTCGAGTCGAGGTCGGCGACCAGGCGCATCTTGTTCGCGCCGTGCGTCGTGGCCGCGTTGGCGAAGATCGTCTGGGTCAGCGAGACCTTCATGTCGGCGCCGCGCCAATCCGAAGTCCAGTCGCGGATGAACGCCAACTGGCGCTCGCCGAGCAGCGTCGCGCCGGGAACGTCGTAGGCGGCGGGGTCGAAGTTGGGGTCGGTTACATGGTCGGGACGTCCGCCGCTGGGAGGGACGAGACCTTCGGGGCCGGATTTGAACTTGCGGTCTTCGATGATGCCGAAGCTCACGCGGCCGTAGTTCAATTCGGTGAAGTAGACGCCGATGTCCTGCCGGATCGGAAGCGGGTCGTAAGGATCGGGCAGGTGGCTGGTTTGCGTGCGCTGCACCATGTTGACCCACTCGGCCGGCATGGCGTAGCCGCCGGTGGCGTGCGTTGCGACGGTGACCTTGCGCCCGCCGCCGCCCCAGATGTTGCCCTGGTAGACGTCGTGGTCATCGGGCATCGAGACGGTGACGCGGTCGCGCATCAGGTCGCCGAACGCCCAGCCCAGCAGATACCACTTACGCAGGTAGTCAAGCGCCGCCGTTTCGACCGGCGCGCGCTCAATCCCGTAGCCGGCAACGCTCTCGTAGATTTGATCGCCGCTGAAAAACAGCACGTCGGGGTCGTGGCGGGCGACGTTTCGGACGGTGTGAGTGTTGGGGAACCCGGTGTCTTGGTTGCCGGTGAAGGCGGCGACGGTGATCGTGTCGCGGTCGACGGGCTCGCGGCGAATCGTGCC
>JAKZVK010000446.1:0-8102 GCA_047516085.1 Bryobacterales bacterium | reverse complement strand
TGGTCGCCCTACGGGCTCCCGCGGCGGCGCCTCCACCGCCAACCCGCAGCCCCCGCAGCCCTCGCAGCCCCCATCACCGGGAACGGAGGGTGGAAACGATGTCTTGTGAACACCTGGAAACGATGTCTGGGTACTTGACAGCATGCCGTGCCCGCCGACCTCGAGCGGACGACCTGACTCGAACACGGGCACAGCATGCTGTGCCCCTACTTCTCGGTTCGCCGGTTCCATTGAGACATCAAGGGTGCAGCCCTTGCCTAGTTGGAGGCTTCTCGTGAGTAAACGATTCTTGGCAGCACTAATCCTCTCGGTAGCTTTCGCACCCCTGTCGGCCGAGAGCATCCGTACCATCGCGGGCACGGGCACGGCCGGCCATTCTGGTGACGGCGGTCCCGGCGTTCGCGCGCAAGTCGCCAACCCCTACGGCGTGCAGATCGGCCCCGACGGTGCGCTCTACATCTGCGATATCGACAACCATCGCGTCCGCCGTCTCGACCTCAAAAGCGGCGAGATCTCGACCGTCGCCGGCAGCGGCCAGGAAGGCTATTCCGGCGATGGCGGCTCGGCACTGAAAGCGTCTTTGAATCAACCCTATGAAGTGCGTTTCGACAAGGCCGGCAACATGTTCTTTGTCGAAATGCCCAACCACCTAGTCCGGCGTGTGGATGCCAAGACCAAGATCATCTCGACGGTGGCCGGGACAGGCGAGGAAGGCTTCTCCGGTGATGGCGGCGCCGCTACCGAGGCAAAGCTCAGCCGTCCGCACAGCATCGAGCTTGACGGCAAAGGTTCCCTCTATATCGCCGACATCGGCAATCACCGCGTCCGCCGCGTCGACCTCGAAAGCGGCATCATCGAAACCTTCGGCGGCACCGGCGAGCAAGCGCCAACGCCGTCGGGAGCCAAGTTAGCCGGCACTCCCTTGAACGGACCGCGCACGATCGCCTTCGACAAGCACGGCGACATGTTCCTCGCCCTGCGCGAAGGCAACGCCGTCTATCGCATCGACATGAAGGCCGGGACGATCCACCACATCGCGGGCACAGGTCAGAAGGGCTACAGCGGCGACGGCGGGCGCGCCGATCTGGCCCGGCTCTCGGGGCCCAAAGGCATCGCGGTCGGTCCCAAGGGCGGTGTCTATATCGCAGACACCGAGAGCCACACCATCCGTCGCATCGACCTGAACACGGGCATCATCCGGACCGTCGTTGGCGACGGCAAGGTGCATGACGGACCCGACGGCGATCCACTGCAATGCGGTTTGTCCCGGCCCCACGGGGTGTTTGTCGATGCCAAGGGCGTGGTGTACATCGGCGACAGCGAGAACCACCGCGTGCGGGTGTTGAAGTGAGGAGCTAGCACAGGCGCTTCCCTGCCCTCGCCTGTCTGCGACACGGCCCAGCGCCGTCAGGAGAATCTCGCCGGGCTGGCCGCCTCGACCGGGAGGTCCGTCTTTCCTTCAGTCATCAGGTCCGCGAGAATCTTCCCGGTCACCGGGCTCATCATAATGCCCTTCCTGAAATGTCCCGCGGCTACGTAGACTCGCTCGTGCCCTGGGACTTGTCCGATCACCGGCCGTAGGTCCGCGCAGTGTGGGCGGAACCCCGACCAGGCGCACTTGGTCGGTAACGCGGCCACGGCGGGAATTCTCTCGTTCATGGCTTGACGGATCTGCCGCGTGGTGTCGGGATTTACTCCGGCCTCGAACCCGACGTCATCCAGCGACCCACCCCCGGCGACAAACCCCGACGCAATCTGCCAGTAGTAAAACGTGCTGGTGGTGAGGGTGTGATGCAGCGTCTTCGGAAGGGGCCCCAGGGCAAGCAGCGTGCCGCGAATCGGCCGGATCGGCGGCTGCCAACCGAGCGCTTTGGTGACCAGCGGCGTCCATGCTCCGGTGGCAACGACAACCAAATCCGATTGAATGGACCCGCGATTGGTAACCACCTGCGGCTGCAGTTCCTCGACCGCGACGCCGAGACAAACCCGCACCCCTTGCGACTTCAGGTGCTTCAGTAAAGCCGCCGCCAGCTTAGCCGGATGGAGATGGCCCTCGTCGGCGTAGTAGATCGCGGCAGCCGGTGTGACGCCCAGGCCAGGCTCGAGCGCCCGCGCCGATTTGCCGCTCATGCTTTCGGCGCGAAATCCCGCCGCCCGCACCAGCCCGGCGCGCCTTTCGCTCTCGGACGCCGCATCGTCGCCCTCCAGCAGCTCCAGTATTCCCGGCCGCTCCATGTCGAACGAGAACTCTTGCGCCAACGCATCGTACAGGCGGCTGCTCGCGGCGGCCAGCGGCGAAAGAGAACCGAGCTCGGCGCTCTGCTGCCCGAACCACAGGCCTCCGGCGTTCGCGCCGCTCGCTTCACCGAGGGCCGTACCGCGGTCGAGGATGCAGATGTTCTTCCGTCCGGCACGCGCGAGATAGTAGGCCGTCGCGAGGCCGATCATGCCGGCGCCTACGATCACCACGTCTGCGGAATCGGGCAGCGGCTGCGACTCATTCAGGACGCGCTGCTGGTCAAGGTCCAGCGTCTGGAACCAAATGGATTGTTGCATGGACGATGAGCACGGCTCGACTACCCATCCTATCAGTGAGGCTCTTGCTGCCCGATACAGATACCCCGGGCTGACGCTACGGCCGAGCTTCCTAGCTCCCCTTCAGCGCGAAGGGCCGCGGATCTCAAAACCGAGATCCGCGCTACGTGCTATCAGGAACTCGCGCTGCCCGACAGCACAGCCAGGCGGGTAACCGGGGGGCTGAAAAACACTTCGTTGAACCCGCAAGCCCCTGCTAGAATGGTCGCAGCGCGCAGCTAAATAGCCGCAGCACCAACGCAACTGGTAGGAGTCAGACCATGTCAAATAGCAACCGGCGTTCCTTCTTGAAGACGGCCGCGGGAGCCGCGGCACTGGCCGCACCGGCGTTTCGAACCTCCGCCGCGAGTCCCAACGAAACCTTTCGCGTCGCGTGCATGGGCGTTCGCGGACGCGGTCGTGGACTGCTCTATGGCTTCGCCGAACTTCCCGAGGCCGAGGTCACCACGGTCTGTGACGTAGACACACGCCTGTTCGACGAGCGTGTCAAGAAGGTCGAGGAACTGCAAGGCAAACGGCCCAAGACGGAAACCGACTTTCGCCGCCTGCTCGACGACAAGTCGATCGACGCGATCGTGATGGGTACGCCGACGCACTGGCACGCCATTCCGACGATCCTCGCCTGTCAGGCCGGCAAACACGTGTATGTCGAGAAGCCAGCGTCGCACAACATGCGCGAAGGGCAAGCCATGCTGGCCGCCGCTCGCAAGTACAATCGCGTAGTCCAGGTCGGCATCCAATCGCGCAGCGGCCACAACTACGAAGAGGCGTGCGACTACCTTCGAAGCGGCGTGCTCGGCAAGGTCATGTTCGCCAAGGGTTGGGAGAGCGCACACCAGCGCGGCATCGGCCATCCGCCCGACGAGGCGACGCCCGCGGGCGTTGACTACGACATGTGGCTGGGGCCGGCACCGAAGCGGCAGTTCAACCCCATGCGTTTTCACAGCAACTGGCGTTGGTATTTCGACTACGGCTGCGGCGACCTCGGCAACGACGGCGTCCATCGTGTTGATTACGCCCGCCGCGGGCTGGCGGCCGGGTTCGAAGGGCAGGGCAAGACGCTGCCCGATTGGCCGACGGCGGTCTCGACCAGCGGGGGCAAGTATTTCTTCGACGACGCCCAGGAGTGGCCCGACACGCTGTTCGTCAACTGGGACTACCCCGGCGCGACCCTGAGTTATGAGATGCGCTTGTGGTCGCGGGCACCGCTCGAGGGGTTTGCCGAAGGCGCGGCCGTCTATGGTGAGAACGGCTACGTCATCATCGGTAACGGTGCGTGGCGGGCCCATGGGCCGAAGGGCGAGTTGATCACCGGCGGTTCGAGCAAGAAGGCCGACGACGATGTTCGCCACAAGCGCGACTTCTTCAAGTGCATCCGCGACGGCGGCAGGCCCGCTTGCGACATCCAGATCGGTCATGTGGCTTCGGGGCTGATTCACCTGGGCAACATCGCGTGGCGCACCGACAGCAAGCTGCACTTCGATCCCAAGACCGAGCGCTTCCTCGACAACGAGAAGGCCAACGACTTGCTGGGCCGTACCTATCGTGAGCCATGGGTGCTGCCGAAGGTCTGAAGCTTACCGCTCATTCCCAACAAACGACCGCTGTCGCGACTGAGCCGTGTCTATAGTGAACCTTGCGAGGCAGTCGCCACGTTGGACATCTGCGTCGGTTTGGACCCGAGCGCGCGAGGTGTTGCGGCAGGAAGGTCTCAGCAGCCTTTGGTTCAAAGTGCTGGGCGAGATCTGCTACCGGCGACTGGCCATCATCGAGAAGATATTCGATGGCGAAGCGCGGCCCGGGCCGCCAGTGGAGTGGGAGCTCTCGAAGTTGAGTATCTCTGAGCTGCCTGCCTATCACGCCTACCACCCCGGGGCAAACCTTGACGAACTACGCGGCCGCCTGGAGCGAGGCGGTTGCTGTTTCGTCATGCGCCGTGACAGCCGCATCATCCACACGTGCTGGATCGTGAAAGGAACCGAGCTGATCGAGTACCTGGACTGCGAGGTTCGCATCGGGCCGGATCTCGGGTACGCCTATGAAGCGTTTACCGTACCCGAATTCCGCGGGCGCGGCGTGGCTGCCGCCAGAACGCGGCTGATGGAGACCGATCTGGTGGCGGACGGCTACCGGGGAATCGTCGCAACAGTCCACCCGGACAACCCAGCCGCCCTTCGCTTCAATTTTCGGGCCGGGTACCGCGTGATTGGCACGGTTGGCTTCTTCCGCTTGGGCCCGTGGAGACGATACTTCCTCCGTATCGACAAAACGTTGCGGCCCGCGGCGAACTCGGGATCGATCACGCTCGTCCCACGCTGACTGGTCTCGCGACGAGACGGTCGTGCGCGGGCCCAACCCTAGGAGTGACGGGAACGGATTCACCCCTCACTCGCGTTCGGAGCTTGGTTTCTTTCTGGGCTCGATCGGCTACCAAGAGATCGCGTGGCCGTCGCGGCGGGGGTCGGCACCGCCGGCGAGAGCGCCCGTCTCCGGGTCGATGAACACTCCTTGCACGCCGCCCGCGTTACCCGGTGGAACCAAGTGGTGGCCCAGGGCGCGCAACTCTTCATACACCTTGGCCGGGAAACCGTGTTCGAGGTACGTTTGCGAGTCGGCTTTGATCGGCGCGCGTCCGCCGGCGCGGTTGACCATCATGCGCGGTGAAGCGATCGCTTGTTGAATGTCCATGCCGTAGGCCAGCACCTTGGTGATCACCTGGCCGACGGTCTGCGGAATCGTATAGCCGCCCGCCGCGCCGACGGCCATCAACAACTTGTCGCCTTTCATCACCAACGCGGGTGTCATCACTCCCTTGGCGTGCTGCCCGCCTTCGAGCAGGTTGACGTGGTCCGACGGGTCGAGCACGAAGCCGTAGCGGTGTCCGTTGTTGAGGAAGATGCCGGTGTCGCCGGCGATGACTCCGCTGCCGAAGCCACTTACCAGTGACTGCGTGAAAGCGACGGCGTTGCCCCAGCGGTCGGCGGCAGCGAGGCTGGTGGTGCCAACCGTCGAGAGAGGCCGCCCACGGAACGCCGCGACTTTCCTTGGATCGATCTTGGCGCGCTGCTTGGCGGCGTAGCCTCGCGAAATGAGCCTCTCGACGGGGATGTCCACGTCCTTGCCGGTGTTGTAGCGGTCGTCGTCGGCCAGCGCGAGCTTCATGCCTTCGAGCCAGTGGTGCGCGAAGTCCGTGCTATATAGGTCGAGACTGGCGAGATCGAAGCCCCCCATGATATTGAGGGCTTGGAGCATGGTCAGGCCGCACGAGCCCGGCGGCATGACATGGATCTGATGTCCCTGGAACGAGGTGGTGATCGGCTCACGCCAGCGGACGTCGAAGCTCTCCAAGTCGCCGGTCGTGAGAATGCCGCCGTGACGCTGGAAGAAATGGACGATCTCTTCGCCCAGTTCGCCTTTGTAGAGCAGGTCCGCGCCGTGAAGCGCCAGCCGCCGGAAGCTGCGCGCGAGATCTTTCTGCTTGATCACCTCGCCCATGCGCGGCGCGCGCCCGTGGGGCAAAAAGACGCGGGCCGATGTGGGAAACGGCTCCAGCTTCTTGGCCATGCCGCGCAGTGACAGCTCGTCATACTTTGAAATGACGAAGCCTCGCTCGGCCAACTCGATCGCGGGCTCGAACACATCACCGAGGCTTTTCGTCCCATAACGGTCGAGCGCCGCGGCCCATCCCTTGAGCGCCCCGGGGACGATCGGCGCCAGGTAGCCACGGTCGCAGTCCGCTTCGGTGAACATATCGAGCCGGGCCGCCGACGGGCTAGTGCCCATCATGTCGAGTCCGACGATTCTCTTCTCAGCGGCTAAGTAGATCAGCATGAACCCGCCGAAGCCGCCGATGCCCGACATGTAGGGCTCGGCGACATTGAGCGCCGCCGCCGCGGCCACGATGGCGTCGATGGCGTTGCCGCCGTTCATCAGCATGCGCAGCCCCGCGAGCGAGCCGTGCTGGTCCGCCGTCGCGACGACGCCGTTGCGCCCCCATACGACTCGGTGCGCCGTCCCGCCGAGATGCGGCGCGTCGAACTTGATCGTGTCGCCGACTTGCTGGGCCTGGGCGACGGCGGCAGCGCCAGCGCCGAGCCCGAGAGAAGCTAGGAAGTCTCGTCTTTTCATGATGACCCTCGTGTGGTTGGGCCCGCGATCGAGCCCCAGTGAATGATAGGGTAGCCGAAACCCGGGTTCAAGCAGGGGAATCCCAAATCCGAAGACCGCGTTTCGCCCAACTCAGCGCAAACGCCCGACCCGCCGCTCAGAGCCGCGGGCGTTAGTCCGCGATGAGATGCAACGATGCAAAGGAGGTCGCCGTTCGAGCAGAAGCTCAGCGAGGTATGCGGTACCGCGCCCTCAACTCCTCAAACACTTCCTTAGCCGGCCAGCCCTCTTCGCGTCGTGATTCCTCAAGCGCCTCGTCCAAGTCCAACTCTTCTCTATCAAGTTCAGAACCTTGGGTGACGAGGCGGATCTGCTCGGGAGCATTCCCGGGATCGAAGTGAACCGAGACGGTCTCGCGAACATTGTCCTGAAGCTCTTGCAGATCCCGGGCCTGTGTCGTGATGCCGCCGTTACCGTCGGGCTCGTTCCAGGACGCGACGAGGAATCCGGATTCATCACAGACTGTCACTGTCAGCGTGATCTCAGTCATCAAACTCACCGTAGACCCGGAAGCCGCAACGTGTCAATGCCTGTCTGCCCACACCGGTATCTACACCAACTCCAGGCGCACCTTGCGTCCGATCGCCGTGGCCGCCTTCTGCAGCGTAGCCAGGGTGACCGAGCCATTGTGAGGGTCCAGTAAACGGTCCAGCGCGCTGCGGCTCGTCTGCATCCGCTGCGCCATCTCGGTTTTGGAGAGGCCTTCTTGTTCCATCGCCGCCTCCAGTTGACGCGCCAGCACCCGCTTGATCGCGCCGGCGGTGACTTCCTCCTGGATGCCTTCTTCGCACAGCCAACTGTCAAACGACGTTCCGATGTTCTTCTCCTTCATCTTCCTTTGCCCTTCTTGCGTTTCAGCGCCAGCTCAAGATCCTTCCGAGGCGTCTTCCGGCTCTTCTTGATGAAGCCGTGCAGCAAAACCATGCGGCCCTTGTCGACGCAGAAGATCACGCGCGCGATCCTGCCGCCGGTAAGGCTGCTGCGCACTTCCCAGAGATCACGGCCCAGGGAGTCGACCAACGGCATGCCAATCGGCCAAGAGAACTCCACGTCCTTGATGTCTTCACCGATGATCTTGCGATCAGCAGGATCAAGGTCTCGTAACCACTCACGGACCGACTCCCGCCCGCTATCGGAGGAGTAAAAGTACGCGGGTAGTCGCTTGCGTTCCTCCGCCATTAGTGACTGTATCAAAAATGGTACATACCGTCAAGCTTCTTCTTTTTCTGCTTTCCAAACTGCAACTCAAACCCGCCCGCGTAGGCCCGAGAGTGCACCGACGGCACCCCGTGCACGGAGCCTCTTCACAACCTCGGCTTCTCCGGCTTCGAAACCTTCCA
>JAKZVK010000445.1:0-8603 GCA_047516085.1 Bryobacterales bacterium | reverse complement strand
GGCGAGTCGATCGGCTTCAAGTCGGTCTTCAGCGGCCCATTGGTTCGTAGCTCCTACATGGCCGACGAAGTCAACGAGGACGCCGCCGGCCGCGATACTCCAGGCCGCAATACTCCAGGCAGCGCCGCCGGAGCGGTCACTTGAGATTCCGGAGGCCTCCGCCCTCCTACCTCCTCGCTGCCGCCGCCGGGATCCTGCAAGTCCTGACCTTCCCCCGCTTTGGATTTTCATTCTTGGCCGCGGTTGCCGTGGCGCCGCTTCTCGTGGCGGTCGCGAGCGAACCACGCGCACGTACGAGATTTCTGCTCGGCTGGCTCGCCGGCGTCATCTTCTGGGGTGGGACCTGTTATTGGATCTACGACGTGATGCACAGCTACGCCCACTTGCCGGCCATGGCGGCGGCGGCGATATTCGGCGGTTTTTTCATCGTCAAAGGGCTCCACCTGGGGGTGTTTTCACTGATCGCCGCTCCGCTGATGAGACGTTGGTGGGCGGTGCCGGCGGTGGCGGCGGCGTGGGTCGCGGTGGAGGGCAGTCACCAGTACTTGGCGTTCACGTGGCTTCAGTTGGGTAACGCCGGAATTGATTTGCCGTTGGTCGCTCGGGCCGCGCCCTACGCAGGGGTGTACGGGGTTTCGTTTCTGCTTGCGATGGTGAATGTGGCCCTGGCGATCCTGGTGTTGCGGCGGCGAGCAGTCCGTGAGTTGGCCTGGCTCGTTGTTCTGCCTGGCGTTCTGTTGTTGCCGCCGTTACCGGACGAGGCTGAGGGACAAGAAACGGTCCGGCTCGTACAACCGAACTTCCACCCCGACGAGATCATCGAGCACGGGTGGGACCCGATTCGTCAAGCGACGCATTGGCAAACCATGGAGGTACTCTCGACCACTGCCGCGGAGGCGATCGACCCGTCACCGCCGACGCTCGTGGTTTGGCCCGAGTACCCGGCGCCGAGCTTCTATTCGCGCGATGCGCACTTCCGCAGCTACGTGGAAGGGATGGCGCGCAAGCTCGGCACGCCGCTGATTTTGAACTCGGTCGAGTACCTGCCGTCGAATGGCCGCCGGCCGCTCAACAGCGCGATCACGCTCGACTCGCGCGGCGACTTCGTCTCGCGCTACAGCAAGATCTTTCGGGTGCCGTTCGGAGAGTTCGTGCCCTGGCCCTTTTCGTTGTTCATCGACAAGATCACTCTCGATGCCGGCGACTTCCTGGCGGGCGACGAGGTCGTCGTGAGCAAGCTCAACGGTCATCGTGTCGGTACGTTCATCTGTTACGAGTCGGTCTTCGCGCGCGGCGTGCGGCGGTTCACGGCCGGCGGCGCGGAGGTGCTCGTCAACATTTCGAACGATAGTTGGTACGGACGCAGCGCGGCGCGTCACCAGCACCTGTTGATCGCGCGGATGCGGGCGGTGGAGAACGCCCGATGGCTGTTGCGAGCGACGAACGACGGCATCACCTCGGTGATCGATCCGGCGGGACGGGTGACGGCGTCGCTGCCGTCGTTCGAGCAGAGTGTGCTCGTGGCCAGGTTTGACTACGCCTCGCGGGTGACGGGTTTTGTACGGTTTGGCGAGTGGTTTTGGTGGTTGACGGTGGTCGTGACGTTGGCGTTGGTTTTGGTTGGGCGAAGGCGATCCCCAAAAGCGTAGGTGCATCAACCCACCACTCAGAGCCGCAGGCGTGAGCCTGCGCTGAGGTGCTTCTGCTTGCCACGCCGATCGCTGTTCGGCAACGAACTCTTCGGCTGTAGCATCTCAACGCAGGCTCACGCCTGCGGCTCTGAGCGGCGATTCGAGCGGGTAAGCCTTGTCGGGCGGTTTTCGTGAGGCGACTTCCGATCAACCGCCGGGCTCGGGTTTTCCGCGGACAGCTCGCTGCGCTAAAGTCAAGTGAATGCGCCGCTTCCCGCTGTGGCTGGTTTTGTTGGGGGCCGTCCCTGTCGCGGCGCAGTTCGACGCGAAGAAGCCGTTTGACGTGTGGGCGCTGCAGCGCATCGCTCGCGTTTCCGAGCCACAACTCTCGCCCGACAGCTCGACCCTGGCCTTCGTCGTCGAGCGCGTCCTGCTGTCGGACAACCGCAAAGAGAAGCACATCTACATCGTGCCGCTCGAGGGGGGCGCGCCGAGCCAACTCACCTACGACGGCAAGTCGAACCATCGTCCGCGGTGGTCGCCGGATTCGACTCACATTGCGTTTGTCTCCGACCGCTCGGACTCGTCGCAGATCTGGATCATGGAGGCGGACGGCAGCCGTGCGCGGCAGGTCACCGATCTGGCGACTGAGGCTGGTGGAGTGCTGTTTGCGCCCGACGGGGAGCACTTGCTCTTCACGAGCCGCATCGTGCCGGAGTGCGGCGATGATTGGGAATGCAATGAGCGCGTACTCGAGGAGCGCGAGCAAGACCCGGTCAAGGCGCGAACGTACGACCGACTGCTCTATCGCCGCTGGGACCACTGGGACGACGGCCGCCAGGGACATCTGTTCTTGATTGATCTCGAAGGAGGAGCGCCGCGCGACCTCACACCCGGCGACCACGACGTTCCACCGTTCTCCCTGGGCGGCCCCGACGCCTACGACATCTCGCCTGACGGCCAGGAAGTCTGTTTCGCCATGGCGGTCGGCGAGGACCCGGCAACCAACACCAACCTCGACCTGTTCGTCGTCTCGATCGAGGGTGGCGAGCCGGTGTCGATCGTGAGCGGCCCGGCGGCGGAGACTTCGCCGCGGTACTCGCCCGACGGCCAGTCGATCGCGTTTCGCGGGCAGGTACGTCCCGGTTACGAGTCGGACCGTTACCGCCTGATGGTCTACAGCCGGCCGACATCGGAGGTCGCCAATCTCACCGAGAACTTCGATCGTTGGGTCTCGGAAGTCGCGTGGTCGCCCGACTCGTCGCGTCTTTTCTTCACTGCCGAAGATCGCGGCGGCGGGCCGATCTTTACCGTTCCGGCAGGCGGCGGCGGCCTGGAGTCGGTGGTGTTCGGTGGCGCGCATCACGGCGACATTCAACTCACGCCCGATGGCCGCTCGATCGTATACAGCGTCCAGAGCGCCTCGCATCCGACGGAGGTTTTTCGCGGCTTCGCTTCCGGCGGGCCAGCCGTTCCTCTGACGCGCTTCAACGATGACCTGATGAGCGAGTATGCGATCGATTCGCCGGAAGAGATTTCCTACGAGAGCATTGACGGCACGACCATTCACGGATTTCTCGTTAAGCCGCCGGGGTTCGACTTCGAGCGCAAGTACCCGTTGCTGCTGCTGATCCACGGCGGGCCGCAGGGGGCCTGGGGACAAAAGTGGAGCTACCGGTGGAACCCGCAGGTGTTTGCCGGGGCGGGTTACGTCGTGTTCATGCCGAACCCGCGCGGCTCGACCGGCTACGGCCAAACGTTGACCGACGCCATCAACGGCGACTGGGGCGGGCTGGTCTACGAGGACATCATGGCGGGGCTGGACTACGTGTTGCGGCGGCCCTACGTCGATTCTGCGAAGCTGACGGCGGCGGGGGCGTCGTATGGCGGGTACATGATCAACTGGATGCTCGGCCGCACCGACCGCTTCCGCGCGTTCGTTTCGCATGCGGGGGTGTACGACCTGGCGAGCATGTTCGGGTCGACGGAAGAGCTGTGGTTCCCGATTTGGGAATTCAACGGCACACCCTGGGAGAACCCGGAGATGTATCAGCGTTGGTCGCCGAGCCGGTTCGCTAATCGCTTCAAGACGCCGACGCTGGTGATTCACGGTGAGAAGGACTATCGCGTGCCCGTGACGCAGGCGATGCAGCTTTTCACGGCGCTGCAATTGCGCAAGGTGCCGTCAAAGTTTCTCCACTTCCCCGACGAGGGGCATTGGATTCTCAAGCCGCGCAACAGCGTTCATTGGTATCAAAGCGTGATCGCGTGGCTGGATGAGTGGATCACGCGGCCGTATCGGCCGGTCGATCCGCCGGTCTACCGTCGCGAGATGGAACGGGAGGAGACGCCCCCGGCAGACGGCGGTCCCACCCCGGCCGCAACCGACCGTGGAAACGATGTGGGCGCGTCTCGCGGCGCGCGGCCGTAGGCGCGGATCGCAAGAATACCTGCCGATACCGCGTCCTGCTCTTACTCCTTCGCCCGCACCGTTCCTGGCGCGGGTCTCGCCTCGCGGAGATCCGCGGCTGCCAGGCGGCGGCTTCCAGCCGGCTCCCAACCGCCTGGACTACACTGTCAGGGCTATGAAAGAAACCACGTACTGGCAGCGCACCGATTCGTTCGACGAAAAGGTGCGCTTGCTTACCGAGGCGTATCGCAGCAAAGACTACCGCGTGGCGCGCTCGATCGGCGATTCGCTGCGGCACTCGTTGACGCTCGAGCAGCAGCAACAAGCCCCGCTCGGCGAGGCTGTACTCGCCGCCGACTCGGACATACCCGTGGCCGACCTGCCGGCGCCTTGGCGGGAGTGGGCGCGCGGCTGGTCGTACGTCCGAGTCTTGGCGCTTGACGAGACGGCGAACGCGACCCGCTCGGGCGAGCCGATCGAGTTGGTCGTGTCGGTTCCCGAAGATCGCGTCTCGTCGCTGCGGCGCGAGGTGCGCGTCGCCCGGATCGATGGCTCGGTGCTGCGCGAGGTACGCAGCCAGGTCGATGAAGAAGTCCGCCGCGGGGGCGAGCGTCAATGCCGCCTGACGTTTTTTGCCAATGCTCCGGCCCACCAGCGCTCCTATTGGCTCGTCTTCTACGGCAACCCCGACGCCGAGTTGCCTCGTTACCCCACCGACCTCGAAGTCAACGGCGAGGGCTTCCAGCTCGAGTTCGAGAACGAATACTTTCGCGGCAAGCTGTCCGAGCAAATGGGCCAGCTCGAGCGCCTCACCTACAAGCGCGAGCACGGGCTCGAACTCTTCGCCGGGGGCGAGGGACATGGAGAGCCGCCCGGCATCGATTGGGCGCATGACTACGTCACGTCCGGCAACTTCCAGAAACTGCGCGTCACGAATTGGCCCACCGTGCCCGATTACGAGGTGTTTCGCGGCCCGCTGTCACTGACTGTGCGACGCTGGGGCTTTCCGTATTCGACCGTACATCCGCTGTTCTCGCCGGCGCGCATGAACGTGTTTGTCGAGTACCGCTTCTATGCCGGGACGCCTTGGTTCGTGAAGGTCGGGTCGATGCAGGTGATCAAAGACATCGAGATCGGCTACCTCCGCGACGACGAGTGGGTGTTTTCGGGCATGTCGTTCACCGACACGGTCTGGATGGGTCCCGACGGCAAGCTGCACCGCGGCGAGGTTGCGGACGGGCGGCAGGAAGACCTCTGGTCGGTCGGCTTCATCAATCCGCAGACCGAGGACGCGTTTATCGTGCTCTTCCTCGATCACTCGGTCGAGAACCGCAACGACCTCAAGCACGGTGGCGCGCCGCTGTTCTATTACAAGTGGCACGGGCACGTTTGGAGCCGGGCGCTCTATCACGGCGAAACGTTGCGGGCCGGGACCGTGCTGCGCCAGCGGAACGCCTACCTGACAATGCCGTTCAGCGAGCAGGAAGGCCCCGCGATGGTGGAGGGCATGCGCCACCGCCTGCTGAACCCGCTAGCCGTGTCGGTCGCCGACCTGCCGGCGGGCCTGAGAGCCACGGCTCCGAACGGGCGTCTGGCGCGTCCGGGCGAGGCGGGCGACAGCCCGATCTCGAAGCGCCTGCTGTGGGAGGCGCTGGCCACCTGCCAGGACGAGCAACTCTACGCGGCGCGTCCGAGCGTAGTCGACCTGGGGCTGGTATATGACCTACGCGTGCGCGGCGACGTCGTCCACGTGCTGATGGCGATGCCCCACCGCGGCCGGCCGCGCCTCGGCTATTTCTCCTACGGCTCGGGTGGTAACTCGACGCCGGTGCGCACGCAGTTGTTGAAGGTGCCGGGTGTGCGGAAGGTTGTCGTTGAACAGACGTGGAACCCGCCTTGGGACGCCAATCGGCTCACCGACGAAGGCCGCCGCAAGTTGGGCATACCGTAGGGTGGCGCGCATGCTAGTTTTGGCATATAATGGGAGTTGTGCCGGAGCAGCCACGACGACTCGTATGGCTCGTCGATACGCTCGATGTCCTGCGAGGCTTCGCTACCGGTGTGAGGCAGAAGATTGGCTTTGCCCTTTATCAAGCTCAGGTCGGCGACACGCACGAGACCGCCAAGCCCATGCACGGTTTCGGTGCGCCGGTATGGGAGGTCCGCGCTAACGATCGGAGCGGAACCTACCGGGTCGTGTATGTCGTTCACCTGCGCGACGCCGTCTACGTCTTGCACGCGTTTCAGAAGAAGTCGAAGTCAGGCGTATCGATCCCGAAGCGAGAGCTAGACCTAATCAAGCAACGACTCAAGCTGGCCCGGAAATTCGCGGACGAGGGAAAGGATTAACTATGGCCCATCGAGACCAAACGCCGAGCAGCGGAAACGTCTTCGCCGACTTGGGCCTGCCGAAGCCCGATGATCTACTGGTGAAAGCGGAGCTGGCGGCGAGAATCATCCGCGAGATCGACCGGCGGCGGCTGACACAGACCAACGCCGCCGAGATGCTTGGGATCGATCAACCGAAAGTCTCGGCGCTGAAGCAAGGCAAGCTCACCGGCTTCTCGATCGAGCGCCTGATGCGGCTTCTCTTGCGGCTCGGCCGGGACATCGAGATCAGAGTGAAAGAGAAGCCGAAGTCGCGGACGTCGGCGCGGCTGCGCGTCGCATGAATGATGTAGCGTTAGCGAACGCCGCTGGAGCATTGCGGAGCTGACGCCCGGCCCTACGTTTCCGACGCTTCGCCGTCGAGGAAGCGGTTTGGGCGAAGGAAAACGCCGATCGTCAGGGCGCCATTGGGGCAGTGGGCGTCGTGGCGGCTGCCGGCGGGCCGCCAGACATAGTTCCCTGCGGTGACTTCGCCTTCATCGTCGACCAAACTGCCTTCCAGTACGTAGGTCTGCTCGATCTCGACGTGCTCATGGAGCGGCAGCCGCGCGCCCGGAGAGCAACGAAACAGCGCCGTGAGCAGGCCCGACTCCTTGTCCTCCATCAGGACCTTCATCTCGATCCCCTGGTACTTTGTCGGCGTCCAAGGAAGCTCGTCGACGCGAACGTAGCGCGAGGCCAGCGGCGCGAGCCCTTCGTGGTGGGCGTGGGGCGTCTGGGCAGGCATGATTGGCGCCAATCTTATCACAGCGCGCGGTCTCAGAACGGCTGCGTCGCCGAGCCGGATGCCCGCAGTGATCAGGGTGCCGAATTGAAGTACGAACAGCGCCGCCGCGAAACTGAACCCGCCACAGCGCAACGACCGCAGTCCGGTAGGAGGACACAGTATCATTAGTCGAGCCCTCATGATGCCTCGAAATCTCTCCTCCGATCTAGCCAAGAAAGTTTGCTCCACCGTGAACCGGGACCGTCTCGTTGAGACAGCCATCGGGCTCGTGGAGGTTCCCAGCCCTACGCGGAGCGCGGGGGCGGCCGCTGACCGTCTTGCCGAGATTCTGACCGGCGACGGGTTCGCGGTCGAGCGGCCCGTGGCCGACTGGCCCGACGCGCCCGCCGTCGTCACGCGCGTCGAAAGCGGCAGACCCGGGCCCGTGCTGCAGTTCGACGGACACCTCGATACCGTGCACCTGCCGTTCGTCCCACCGCGCCATGAGAACGGTTGCCTTTACGGATCCGGTGCATCGGACATGAAGGGCGGGATCGCTGCGTTCGTCGAGGCGGCCCGGGCGCTGCGCGAGATCGGCGGGGTGCAGGCGGGCGGGGTGCTACTTACGGCGCACGATATGCACGAAGGCCCGTGGGGCGACCGCCGTCAACTGCGCTCACTGATCAGCCAGGGCATCCACGGCGACGCGGTGATGATGCCGGAGTATTTCGCCGACAAGTTGCCGCTCGCGGGCCGCGGCATGGCGATCTTCGAGATTCACATCCGGCGAGACGGCGAACCCGTTCACGAAGTGCTGCGCCCGGTCGGACTCCCCTCGGTCGTCAACGCGGGGGCGGATCTGGTGGTGAAGCTGCGTGACCTTGACGAGACGATGACCGGCACCGAGGCCGCGGGCATCGGGCGCGATTCGGTGTTCGTCGGTCAGATTGAGTCGGGCGAGATCTACAACCAGGCGCCGGTCGAGTGCCTGGTGCGCGGTACCCGGCGCTGGGTGACGCCCGGGACCGCGGCGGAGGTCGAGCAGGGCTTCCGCGAGCTACTCGAACAGCATGCCCAGGCCAGCGGGACGCGGATCGATCTTGACTACTCGTTACAAGGCGATGCGTTCCGGATCGACGAGGGCGAAACAGCCGTGACGGCATTTCAAACAGCGCACACCGCGCTGACGGGCGTACCGCTGCCGACGGGCGCCAAGCCGTTTCTCGACGACGGCAACCTGTTCTGCTCGATGGTCGGTGTGCCGGCGCTGACTCACGGCCCTGCCGCGACGGGCGCCCACACGCTGAACGAATGTGTGGCAGTGGATGAGTTGGTGCGGGTGGCGCAGGTGTATGCACTGACGGCGTTGTCGTTTTGCGCTGAGACAAGCGACGGGTAGCGCGGGCTACTGGGGTTGCTTGCCACGCGGCACTTGAACCCACGTGTCGGTAAGAGTATCGACACGGCA
>JAKZVK010000444.1:0-4133 GCA_047516085.1 Bryobacterales bacterium | reverse complement strand
CTTCCACCTCTCGGCGTGCCGCCGGTCCTCCAGAGCCGGCATCCAGTCGGCGATCCAGGGCGAATGGGTGTTCACCAGGAGAATTGAGGACTGCGCCAAGCCGAAAGCCCCAGGAGTTTCGCAAGCGGCTCAGAAGTCTACCGTTTTACGATCGATTGCCGGCGTGTTGGGCGGCTCGCCCGCATTCTGGCCGCGTTCCAGACCGTTTCGGGTGCTGGTTGCCGTTGGCGAGGTTCGTCACTTGCCGATTTCGGTGAACCGCTTGATGATGCGGTCGGTGTCGGCCAGCGCCGCGTCGACCTTGCTCGTGTCGATCGTTTCGCCCTGGTAGGGGGCGCCGTGAATCTGCGACATCTGGAACACGTTGAGCATCGGCGGGCTGGCCAGGATACGGCGGTACTTCTCCAGCAGGTTCCGGGTTGTCTGGAGTGTCTTTGCCGCTTCCTCGACGCTTGTCGGCGGTGTTTTCGGTTTCACCCTCTGCATCGAGTCTTCGAGCTGGGCTCGCGGGATTGCCTTGACGACCGCGTCGAGCTTCATGAAGAGGTGCGCTCGGTCGCGGTCCTCGTCCCGGATGCATACCTCGATCACTTGAGTTGCGCCGTGGTACGCGGCGTCCCAGTTGTCGGTCAGGCGGATCGCCGGCGCGTTGTCCAGCGACGCTGCTTTCACTACCGGGACGTAGTCTACCAGCGTGGTCTCCTTGCCGGGTTCGTTCATCTGCTTGGCCTTGTCCTTTCCGGTGTTCCTGGTCAGCTCCGTTCCGACATTCACGGCAAGGCCCCCCTCTGGGAGCCGCGGGTCTCCCGTCGTCATCGGGCATCGTTCCTGGCTGCCCTCGGTCGGCCGCGGGCGCGGCTACATCGCGACGGTCACATGTATCCCCTTCTCGACGGCGTCCGGGGGGCTCTGGATCGAGTACTGCTGGCCTACAAGGCTTCTGACCCCGGTGTGCTCCAGAAGCCGGCTTCTTACGCCGCCCCGGGTGACCGTCCCGCGAAGGTTCCACCAGCCGTTCGATGCACGGTTGCAGATGTAAGCTGCCGACGGCACCTCGCCGTACCGGGGTCCTTCATCCTCGGGCACCGCGACCAGTTCGGCGTTTTCGACCACGAAGTAGATGGCCCCGTACGGCTGGTTGTCGTGGCAGAAGGTCGTTCCGAGCAGGGCGCTCGGGTTTTCGAACCAGGTCGGGTGACGTCTCCGCCACTCGGCCGTCGCCGCTTTGTGGCACCGCTCGGCTTCTTCGATAGTCAGGTACTGTGTCGTCACTGCTCCATCCTTCCAGCGGGCGGTGTCAATCCGCGGACGTTTTTTCGGGGTCGGCGCTGCGGCCTTGCTGAAAGGCTCAGGGCTCGAGGAGCTGGTGGAAAGCCCACCGCACGTACGGCCACAGGTTGGCGCCTACGATACCGGAACCGGTAGCGTTCGGATGAACGCCATCGGCCTGGTTGAACTCCGGACGGGCGGCCACCCCCTCGAGCAGGAACGGCATCCAGACCGCGCCGTAGACGGCGGCGGCATCCCGAAATGCGAAGTGGAACGCTGAGCCGTAGATTTCGCCGTCCGACGGCACTGCTCGCATCCCTGCTACCACCAGGTAGCCGCTCGACGGACGCAGCGTTCCCAGCAGCCGGTCGAGGTTGGCACGCACGGTGGGCGTCGGCGTCCCCCGGAGCGCGTCGTTGCCGCCGAGTGCGACCACGGCCACGTGGGGCGCCCAGAGCGCCATCTCGCGCGCGTTCGCGAAGCTGTCGCCGGTTTTGTGGCCGTTGGCGGCCCAGACCCCGACCTCGACGGGCCAGCCCTCGGCCCGGGCAATCCGTTCAAGCACTCGGGGATAGGCCGCGGCGGCGCCGATGCCGTACCCGGTCGCGAGCGAGTCGCCGAGAACGGCAACGCGCCACACCGAAGCTTGGTGTGCCGATCGCGCCGCGACGAAGAATGCCGGAACGCGGGGGTGCGGCCGTGCCGCCCGGATGATTCGGCTTCCGGCATCGGCGGCTGCCGGAAGAGTGGGTTCACGGCTCGTTCCGAGGAAACCAGACAACGCGAGTTCCGATGCTCGAACGACAGGTTGGGACCGCGAGCTGAACAGCTGCGGGAACGAAATGATGAGCGCAGCGCCTACAATGAGCATCAGTCGGGCGGACATCGTTCATCCCCTCAGAAGTGGATACCGCGAGCAGCTGTCCTCGTTCCGGGTCGGTTTCTCCATCGCTCATCCTGCAGCGTTCGGCCGGGGAGGCCTTGGAAGCCTGCCATGCGGATCGTGTTCGTGGTCGTCCACCACGTCATGCCGGCGGGTCTTGGTTCTGGATTTATCGATCGAGATGCCGGGTTCAGGGGCGGCGTCGCGCGCCGGGGTGGCGGCGTTTCGCAGGCAAACCTGCACTATTCCCCGGTGTTGAGATCCTGCGCTTTGCTGACGGTTTGCAGAAGCTGGTGTATGCGCTTGTCGAGGGCCCCGGATTCCTTGTCCGATTTCCTCATGTGCGCGGTTGCTTCGGCTTCGGCGCGGTACTCGGGATTCAAGTCCGTGACGATTTGGCTGAGGCTTGAGGCGAGGACGTCCTGCGGGGGTGGCATCCACTGTCCGCGCGTCGTGCAGAAGTTGTAGAAGTCGTTGATCTTCTCGTCTCCTCCCGATTCCGGGTCGGTGCAGAGGGTGTACCCATACTTCCAGTTCCAGTAGACGATCGTTGTTTTCGGCGACTCGACGATTGTCGTCATTCCCTTGCGGCAGTGCTCTCGGAGGACTGCCAGGGCCTCGTCGCTTCGGTCTGCGTTGGCGTTGCGTCCTTTGGCGAGTTCGCGTTTGGCGGTGAGCAGTGCAAGTCTGGCCGTGAATCCCGTCTCGACGTCCCACGGACAGCTGATGGTTTGGGAGAACATTGCCACCTGCGTGATCGGCTCGCCGCCGAGGCGTCTGACCCCGTCGGCGATTACGTCGTCGACCTGCGACCCGATCCCTCTGATGAGGCGGCGCAGCTGCTTGTCCGGGCGGTTGCTTGGTTGAGACATCGTCTGTCGGGGAATCTTGCCACCGGATCTCGTTCGCGTGCTGGCCGTCGTGCCTCGGTGCAGTCTCGTCAGCCTTTTATGGAGATCACCTGCTTGAGCGTGTGCTCGATCCCGCGGTCGTCGCGGCGGGCCTGGATGGCCCTCTTCCGGGTTGCGTAGACGGTCTCGCCGAAGTGTTCCTCGTCGGCCATGTAGTGGATTGGCGGGGGCGCGGCGTAGCCGACCGCGCTCAGCTGCGGTCTTCCGTCGCGCGGGGGTCGTTCAGTTTTCCGAACCGCGTGTTCCGCCGGTGCTCCGACGCCGTCGGGTCGTCGCTTGAGGCTTGGCCCTCTCCGACCAGCTCGCGGTGGATCTGCTCCTTCAGTCGTTTCCACCGCCGTTTGCGGTCCGCGCGTCCCGCTCGGTGCCGTTTCATGATTGCGTCGGCCATTCGTCGCCGGGCCGTCTTGCCTGCGACACCGTCCAGGGCCTTCCGGATCTCGGGTCCGATGTCGTACCTCTGGGCCGTACGGATCTTCTTGATCGCTTCCACCCGTTCGGCGGGGGTCGGGTCTTCGGCGCCGGCGGGACCGCGTTGGCGAGCGTCTCTCCCGCTGCTCCCGGCGTCAAAGACAGCCGCTCTCGGCGACTGCTGCGATTGCCGTCTGGAGGGTGCCGGCGACGCACCAGATGAGTGTCGCCCAGCGCGCCGTCATCATGTCTCTTTGGCGTTCCACGGCCTCGATCCACCGGTCGAAGAGATCGTCTCCCGTTGTGGCTTCGGTGCTCTTCTTCTCGGTGATCCACTTGTCGTACGCCGCCCGGCGGGTGCGGGCGCGCCGCCAGCAGACCACCGCGGCGGTTGCGCAGCCGCCGGCTCCGATGGTGCATGTTGCGAACAGGACGCATGCGCTTTGTGCGGCTTTGAGGGGTATCAGCTCCAGCATCTGTCACCCTCACTGCTTCGGTGATCGTGCGGTGCTGCGGTTTCGTCAGCCCTTTACGCAGATCACCTGCTTGAGCGTGTGCTCGATCTCGACGAGCTGACCCGCGTGCCTCATCACCTCGTCGATGTTCTTGTACGCGCTCGGGATCTCGTCCACGACGCCCTCGTCCTTCCGGCACTCGAC
>JAKZVK010000443.1:0-7788 GCA_047516085.1 Bryobacterales bacterium | reverse complement strand
CGCCGCATGGGAGGGCGGCCGCCGGGAACTCTTTACGACACGCCGGGGAAGCTCGGAGTCGCGCTCGTTGAACATCCAGGATGTGGACATCCTGGCGATATCGAAAACCGGCGAGATGGCCCTGGCGTTACGGCCGCCCCGATATCTGCTTGCTTCTTTTGGATCCCCGAACCTGTCCATTCCCGCCACTCTTTCGCAGGCTTCCTTGGCCGGCGGAGCGCCACGTGAGGTGTTGAGAGACGTGCTGTTCGCGGACTTTGCGCAGGATGGTCAGTTGGGTGTTGCCCGGATGATTGAGCGCCGAGTGCGTATCGAGTTACCCGTCGGGAAGGTCCTCTACGAAACCCTCGATCACATAGCCAGTTTTCGGATTTCGCCGACAAACGGCCGGATCGCCTTTTCCGAGCGACCCTACGGCTGGGGGGGTGAATGGCAGATCGCGACGGTCAGCCAGGAGGGCGGCAAGATCGTTGTCGGCACCGCCCATGAAAGCGGGGATAGCGTAAACCTTCTCTGGTCCCCCGATGGGGAAGCAGTCTGGTACGACGAGGGTTGGCTGGCAGGCGATACGATCCGCGCGCTGACGCCGTCGGGGGCCGAGAGCATCGTGCAGCGCGGCCCCGTCGCCCTACGGCTGCTCGATGTCTCCGAGGATGGACGCGCGTTGGTGAGCCGCGTCCATGCGCGGGCCGCTATCAACTGCCTGGCCCCCGGGCAGGAAGCCGAGCGCGACCTTTCTTGGTTCGACGCCTCGGAAGTGGACGACATCACCTCGGATGGCGAAACGATCCTGATTACGGAGTTCGGCGAGGGAGGCGGGATTGGACGCTGGGTGGTGTATTTGCGCAAGACCAGCGGCGAGCCGGCGGTGCGGCTGGGTGATGGTCAAGTGTTTGCTTTGTCTCCGGACGGAAAAATGGCGCTCACGATGTCGGTGGGATCTCCTCCGGAGGTAGTACTGCTACCCACCGGCGCCGGAGAACCGATTCGCATTAGAAATGACGACATTACAAACTACGCGGCGATGGATTGGATGCCCGACGGCCGCCAGTTTGTTTTTTCGGGAAGCGCGTCAGGCCAAGGCGTCCGCTGCTACATCCAAGATGTCGATGGCGGCGAGCCACGGCCCATCACGCCGGAGGGACACCACTTTGGGTTGGGCCATAAGGCGGTCTCCCCGAGCGGCGAATGGATTGCCGCGAAGGCGGACGGCCCCCCGTCCTTGTTTCCGATAGAGGGCGGCGAGGCGCGAGAGATCCCCGGCCTCGAGCCGGAGGACAGTTTCGTAGCGTGGAGCGCCGATGGCGGTTCGATCTTTGTGACGGCTGACCCTGAAGTACCGCAAAGCATCTTCAGGGTGAACCTCGTCACGGGGAAGAGGTCACTCTGGAAAACCCTTGCACCTGCCGACCCGGTCGGCGTGATCGAGATCTGGTCAATCCAGATCTCGGCTGACGAACAGTCCTACTGCTACACCTACGGGCGAAACATTTCGGACCTTTATTTGGTGGAGGGGCTGCAGTAGTTCCGTTTAGCGCGGGCGCCCCGTTTTTCACCGGACCGGCCCCGCCGCAAGCCTACGGCAGGGCGAAGGCCACCAGCTTGGCCAGGTACGCGTCGTTGTACTTGTTGCCGCCGCCGGCGGCGATCACGACGTATTGCTTCATGGTCTTTTCGCTCCAGTAGGTCATCGGGGTGGCGTGGCCGCTGGCGGGCAGGTGCGTCTCCCAAAGCTGCCTTCCGGTGTCTTTATCGAAGGCACGGAAGCGGCTGTCGTTGGTGGCGGCGATGAAGACCAAGCCGCCGGCGGTGTTGATCGAGCCGCCCAAGTTCGGGGTACCGGTCTTCGCGACGCCGCGCGCGGTCAGCTCGTCGAACTCACCCAAGACCACCCGCCAGACGAACTCGCCCTTGTTGAGGTCGATCGCTGTCAGATGTCCCCAGGGCGGTTGCTGGCACGGGTACTGGTTCGAATCCCAGAAGCGCCCGTACTTGGTGCCGCGGCTGCGGAAGGGGACCTTCGAGCCCTCCGGGCGAGGCACGATGCGCGTGAAAGCGCCCACGTCCATCGAGTTGACGTAGAGCACCTGACGGCTGGCGTCGAAGGACGCGCCGCCCCAGTTCGGTCCGCCGTTCGTGCCGGGAAACATGACGGTGAGCTTGCGGCGGATGGCGCGGTAGAGCGGACGGTCGATGATGGCGTCTTTGGTCATCTCGAGACACTCGGCCCGCGACTCGGGAGTAACGTTGGTGAACTCGTCCTTCGTCATCGACTGGCGGGCGAAGGGGGGCGGCTTGACCGGGAACGGTTGCGTGGGCCACGACTCTTCGCCGGGGATGTCGCTTTTCTCGACGGGCCGTTCCTCGACCTCGAACAGCGGCTTCCCCGTGACACGGTCGAGCAGAAAGACGAAGCCGGTCTTGGTGATCTGTGCGACGGCGGGGATCTTGCGGCCGTCGCGGACGACGGTCACGAGGTTCGGCTGGGTGGGCAGGTCCCAGTCCCACAGGTCGTGGTGGATGGTCTGGAAGTGCCAGCGCCGTTTGCCGGTGGCGCAGTCGAGCGCGACAACGCTGTCGCTGAACAGGTTGGCGCCCTTGCGGTCGCCGCCGTAGAAGTCGATTGACGGCGAGGTGAGCGGGACGAAGACCATGCCGCGCTCTTCGTCGGCGCTCATCGTCGACCAGGCGTTGGTGCCGCCGCGCTCTCTCCATGAGTCGCCCTCCCAGGTGTTGTGGCCGTACTCGCCGGGACGAGGCACGGTGTGGAACCGCCAGACGAGCTTGCCGGTGCGCGCGTCGAAGCCGCGGATGTCGCCGCTCGGCCCCTGTGGCTCGCCGTCGCTGACCCATCCGCCGACGACCAACACGTCGCCGCACGGCGCCACGGGCGAGGTGACGCCGTAGCGCAGGTGCGGATACTTGTCGGTCAGCATGCCCTCTTGGAGGTTGACCATGCCATCGACGCCGAAGCCCGGGTCGAGCTTGTGCGTTTCGGTGTCGATGCTGAAGAGACGCCCGAGCTGATCGGCCAGCAGGATGCGCTTGCGTCGGCCGTCGGTCCAATAGGCGAGGCCGCGGTTGTGGTAGAGGTTGACGCGCTGGGTGACGTCGAACTTGGGGTCGAACTCCCAGAGCTGCGTGCCGGTGTCGGGATTGAGCGCCAAAACGCGGTGGAACACGGTGACGACGTAAAGAACGCCGTCGACGAGCAGCGGCGTGGTCTCGAACGCCGAGCGGGTGGGAAGCTCGGTGCCGTCACTGGCATCGCCGTTGTCGTGGACCCATGCGACTTTGAGCTTGCTGACGTTGCCTTTGTTGATCTGGTCAAGCGCTGAGTAGCGGGCGCCACCGGGAGTGCCACCGTAGGAGGGCCATTCCTGGGCAAGGGCGGGCGCTACGGGAAGCAGTAACGCGAACAACCAAAGAGCTGGAGTGAGAATCCGTCGGCGAGGACGGCCGGGGTGCGGCATGGGCCTGTGATACATGGGCCAGTGATACCAGCGGGCGTGAAGCAGTGTCAAGCGGGCCGCGTCTCCGCTTGCGTCTCCGTGCCAAACCCGGAGGACGGCGGAACATGGGAGAGCGAGTTGTTCGCGATCACCGAGGGCAGATCGGCAGTGGCTCAAGCCGGTCGAGGGGAAGGACGCTAAAACGCCCTTTCATCGTTGCTGGGCCCGCGTAACCGGCCGTAAACGACCGGCCTATAACGCGCTTCGCGCGGAAGCCGCCTGAAGACGGCTAGCGCGCACGCCGATTGGACGCGCAATGTGCGCACGCCAACTGAAGGCGACTGCTTAGACTCGCTGGGACGCTTATGGAGAAGAGCCAATCTGAGACGGAGACGCCGCCGCCAGGCGATATACCGTTCAGCGCGGAGAGCCGACCTTACTTGGGTTTCGCGCTCACACGCTCGACAAACCCGTCGTAGGCGTCCGGGGAGCGTTCCTTCCACCACTCGATGTACTCGTTGGCCACGGTTTCGAGGTTGCCGAACGCCTTGGGGTCTTTATGCGCCTCGCGGATCTCCGGCAGGACGTCGCGGATGCGAACCCATACGAAAAGCAGCTCGCGGCCGCTTTCGAAAAACAACTCCTTGTGCAGTACCCCGTTCGTGACGAACGAGGCCGCCATCTCCCAGTAGCTCACCACCATGCGGTAGTAGGCGTTGGTGTCCGAGCCCAGCGGGCACAGGGCCTGCAGGTCATCGAGCGTCTTTACGTGGAAGGACTTGAAGAACCAATCGCGCGCCTCGCGCAGTTTTTTCTCACGCCGGGTTTCGTAGAGCCTGAGGATAAGGCTGACGTCGTCGTAGGTGCCGCAGGTTTTCATGTGTGTCGACTCCGGAAACATGGTCGTCGTGGTAGGCCGAGACGGGGCAGCCCAACGGGAACAGGGCCAACTGTTTGTTATACTCGTTTTCTCGCGAACGCGCTAGAAGGAAGCACCATGGCTGAAGAGGAAACCACCGCCACCGTCGAGGCCGCCGTCGAGGAACCGCCGGATCCCAACCTGCTCGCGACGCTCGGCGACGGCACCAAGGTCAAGGCGCGCAAGCCGCGGCAGCGAGCCTGCAACGAAATTGCCAAGAAGGGCAAGATCTGCGCCGGCCACCTAAAACGCTGGTACGAATTCGCCGACGAGGTGAGGCAGCAGGCCGGCCCCGGCGGCGAGGTCTATCGCTGCGAGCGTTGCCAGACGCTCTACCTGCCGAATCAAGAGGAAGTCCCGCGTACCGGCACGCTGGCTTTCTGAGCGCGGGGCCAACAGCCAGGGGGCTGCGCCCTTGCTATCCCAAGGGTACCGGCGAACCGAATAGTAGGGGCACAGCATGCTGTGCCCGTGTGCGGGTCAGGTCGTCCGTTCTAAAGCGGGCACGGCATGCCGTGCCCCTACATTGGCGGATGTGCGACCGCGGCACCAACGTTGACGTGTGATCAGGCCGAGTCCGACAAACCACGGTCTGCGCACTCTATGCAGTGGGACGCCCACGGCACAGCCTTCAGCCGCTTGAGGGAAATCGGCTCCTCACAATCAACGCACAACCCGAATTCGCCCATCTCCACGCGGATCAATGCCTCGTTGATCTGGTGGAGCAACACTTGGTCCAGGTGACTGCGCGTCGTATCGATCCACTCTTCGTGGCTGCGATCAGCCAACTCGGACTCGTCCAGGCATTCGGGCCCGGCGGAACCCTGTCCGGCCAAGCCGGCCAGCCCTTTCGAGGTGAGACGGTGTTGGATCTCGGCAGTCTTCGCATGAAGCTGGCGAGCGAGAGAATGGACCTGCCTAGAGTTGGTTTCGCTTGTTTGAACGATCATATTCAACCTTCCCGATGCTGCGGGCAATCTTCACAAGGATTCTCAACTCGGATGGGTGAATCCGTCAATGAAGCAGCGGTACCGTTGTGAACGAGCTGCCAGTACCGGTTTCGGTACGACGATCGCCTTAGCGTCGTACCTGTGAGTCTCAGGGGCCTTCTAGCGGTGCGGTGGAAATGGGGCTCGTCGCGGCCCGGACATGGGCCCGAGTTCCGGTCCGGTGCAAGATCAAGGCGGGAACCCGAAGGCCGTGATCCTGCACCAGAGCCGGTTGAGCCGGGGGGATTACCTGGCTCTTCGAACCGGTCGCCCCTCGATGACGGATGGCCAATGCCCGCACATTTTATCCCGGCCGCGTCCGCGTCTGGAAGTGTCGGCCGGAACATCCATCCTCCCGAAGGAAAACCGAAGCCCGAAAGGAAGATCGTTCTCTCGAAAAAATCCCCTCTGCTGGATGCCAGTGTCCCGAAGTTCCCACCACGGTGGTGTCGGTCAGCGACTCCGCCGCGGCATAGAAACGGTTACCCCGAAACCTGGCGGCTCCAGCAGAGGGCAAGAATTTCAAAGAGGTGTGTGTCGATCACGAGTTCGGACGCCAAGGGAGCAATCGCGCCGCCGGTTTGGGTTGCGGCGGAAGTTGTTCTTTGTGAGTGGCTTACGAGGCGGCCGGTGGGGCGGGCCTGTGTCACCGCGCGCCTCGGCCGTGTCGCGATGACTCGGCGCCACAGCAGACGGGGGACGGGCGGCTATGCATGCCGAGGGGTAGGCGGATGTCGGGAGCGGCCCGACATGCCCCCGGAGGAGACGACCTTGTGGTGGAGCGAACCACAGGAGTACACTAAGGCCGCGAAGAGCGTTCAATCGAAATCTTCGCCAAAGGGGAAACTCATGAAAGCCAAAATCACTTTGAGCCTCGTCGCCGTAGCGCTCCTGCTCGTGGCATCGACGCCCGCGCTCGCCGCGGATACCGTGCTCAGAGTCGTGGTGGTTCAAACCGACGATGTTGACGGGTACGTCAAGCAATTGGAGGAGGGCGAGGCGCTCCTGAAAAAGATGGGAAGTCCGGGCCTGCTTCGAATCTGGCGGGCCAGTTTCGCGGGTCCCGACGCCGGCTCGGTCGTCGTATCGATCGAGTACGAGAGCTTGCAGGCCCTCGCGGCGGACATGGCCTTGCTCACCGCCAATGCGGAGGTGCAGACCTGGCTCAAGGGTCTGGACGAAATCCGCACGATCCTCTCCGATAGTATCTACCGGGAACTTTGAGTCTACGATCCAGTTCGTTTTCAGAGAAACACAGCCCGTCAGTTCTTCACCTGGCGGGCCTGCTTCGTTCGGCGTCGAGATTGGTGGTATGCTCCAGGTCTCGCTATGCTTGAGGGGCGTGTTTTCGAAGTTCCCTTTGATTGAGCCCAAAGCCCGTGAGCGCTCCCGAACCAGCCTCTCACCTTGCGCGCCTCGAGGCCGAAAACATCCGTCTGCGCCGGGCGGTCGAGGAGCTTTCCGTCCTCAATGATGTCGCCACCGCGATCGCGTCGGCGTCGTCGCTCGAGGCCATCGTTGACCTAGTCGTGCAGAAGTGCGTCAAGCACCTGGCGGTCGACCAAGGCGCCGTGCTCATGTTCGGCACGAAGGACGGTGCCGCGGCGCTGCACACCATGGTGCGGAAGGTCCAGACCGACCTGCGCCGCGACCCCTACCGGCTCAGCGAACAGGTTGTCGGCTGGATGCTGAAGAACCAAGAACCGCTGGTGATCAACGACGTCGCAAGTGAGGAGCGCTTTCGCACGCCCACGCAGCAGCCCGGCGGTGTCACCTCGCTGATGTGTGTCCCGCTGCGACTCAAGGGGCGCATGATTGGCGTGCTCAGCGTCTTCAACAAAAAAGGGAGCGGCTTCACCGAAAGCGACCAGCGCCTGGGGACCATCATCGCCGCGCAGTCGGCGCAAGTGATCGAACATGCCCGGCTTGTGGAAGAGGAGAAGGCGCTACAGGTCATGCAACGGGAACTCGAGATGGCGCACGAGATCCAGCGCAACCTGCTACCGAAAACCGTCCCTGATCTGCCGGGCTACGACCTGGCGGCGAAGACGGTTCCCGCGCGCAACGTCGGCGGCGACTACTACGATTTTTTGCCGTCCGGCGACGACCACCTGGCGCTGGTCCTGGGCGACGTTTCGGGTAAGAGCATGCCGGCGGCGCTGCTGATGGCCAACGTCCAGGCCACCATTCGCGGGCAGACGCTGCTGAATCCGGCGGCCGGCGACTGTATGACGCGGTCGAACCGGCTGCTCTACGACAGCACTGATTCGGACAAGTTCGTCACTTTTTTCTACGCCGTGCTCGACCCGGCCCGTCACGAGCTGCGCTACTCCAACGCCGGGCACAACCCGCCGATGCTGCTCTCGAAAGGCGGCGAGCCGCGGCTACTCGAGACCGGCGGACCGGTGCTTGGCGTGGTGCCGTCGTT
>JAKZVK010000442.1:0-3997 GCA_047516085.1 Bryobacterales bacterium | reverse complement strand
TTCCGGACCGACGTCGAGCGTTTGCACGAACCATTGATTCCTTTCGCCGCCGGCACCTTGCGGCCGAAGCGTCACCACCTCACCCGTGGGGCCAAGCTCGACTTCCGTCTTCGGCAATCCCGAAGGCAGGCCCTCGCCACGGGCCTTGATGTACGCCTCCTTAGCCGTCCAGTAGCGAAAGAAAGCGCGAGAACGCTCCGCCTCAGACAATGCCGCGATAGACGCGGCCTCCTTCTTCGAGAAGAAACGTTCAGCAATCTTGATATCAGATGCGTTCGCGCGGATGCGCTCTATATCCACCCCCACGCGCCGACCCGTTGTGAAGGCATAGAGGACCCGATCGTGTGAGTGCGACAGATTGAACGCGACCGCTCCGGCGTCTGAGCCGGCGAGGGTGGGCTTGCCGTTTTCGTTGTAAGCGAAGCGTAGAAGCGAAGGGTCGCGATCGAGGTAGCGGGCCAGTAGCTTACGAAGAATGCCGCGAGCCGCGGCGAAGCGAGTGCGGTCGCGCTTGAAATGGAACCGGTTGGCGCGGGCGACCTCGTCCTCGGAAAGGATCGCCCGATAGCTTTCCAACGACAACACATCGCTGCCCAGCAGGGCCTGCCAGACATGAACTTCGTCCATCGGCAGAGACAGCGCCGCTGGGGCTTGCTCCCAATCGTCGATCGGCTTATCCGTCACAGTCGAGGTCGAGGGCGATGACGTAGCGCGGTGCCAGGTCGATCGGAAACCGAGTGTGGCATTTCACAAGTTACATGTCTGACCAGAACATCGGTGGTCCCGGCGGCCTCGGGCACGGCATGCCGTGCCCCTGACATTCAAAAGCGAACCGCAACCACATCCACGAAACACACTACTACACAAGGCCCAGCTTCTCGGCAAGGCCGATGCGTTGGAGCTTGCCGGTCGGTCCCTTGGGGATCGTGTCGACGAAGACGACCTTCGACGGAATCTTGAACTCCGCCAGCCGCTGACGGGCGAAGTCTCGAATGTCGCGCTCGTCCCCGGCGGTGTCGTTGTTAAGAACGATTGCCGCCGCCACCTCTTCGCCCAGGCGTTTGTGGGGCAAGGCGAAGGTAACCGCCTGCTGCACGCTCGGATGGTCGAGCAGCACTTCATCGACTTCGCGCGGCGAGATCTTCTCGCCACCCCGGTTGATCAATTCCTTGAGGCGTCCGGTGATAAAGAGATAGCCATCGTCGTCAACGTAGCCCTGATCACCGGTGCGGAACCAGCCGTTCGTGAATGCCTGTGCGTTCGCGTCGGGGTTTCGCTCGTAACCTTGGGTGACGTTGGGCCCTCGGATGACGATCTCGGCCGTCTGATTGGCCTCGAGCAGCTCACCCGCCGCGTTCATAATGGCAACGTCGGGGCCCGCTGCGGGGCCGACCGAACCGGGCTTGCGTGCACGCGGGGGCAGGGGATTGCTCGCCATCTGATGCGTCGCTTCGGTCATGCCGTACGACTCGATCACCGGCGCCCGAAACACCTCCTCTAACTCATGCATTACCTGCGGCGGAAGCGACGCCGAAGACGACCGGATCAGCCGCAGCTTTGCGTTGCGGACCGCGTCCTGGTTGCGCCCGGCGCGAGAGAGAATGAGCTGGTGCATCGTCGGAACGGCGGTGTACCAAGTGGGGTGACATTCGTCGAGCCACGAGAAGAACTTCATCGCGTCGAACCCCGGTGTTGCGACCACGCCGGCGCCGGCCGCGAACGTCGAGAGCAACGCGCCGATCAACCCGTGAATGTGGAACAGCGGCATCACGTTGAGGCACAAGTCTGAGGGCGTTAAAGCCAACGTCTCGGCGATATGAGACGCCGACGCGCACAGGTTCGCGTGTGTGAGAGGGACGATCTTCGGACGCGAGGTCGTGCCCGAGGTGTGCAATACCAGACCGATGTGATCGCCGCTCGAAAACTGCGGCGCGGTCCCCGGGGACGCAGCCTCACCATCCAGCGAGAACACCCCAGCCGCCGCGTTTTCAACAGGCGTCAACTCGACAAGCGGGACCCCCTTCTCGGCGGCGACACCCCTGGCGGGTGAGTCGACGCCCTGCTGAACGATCAGGGCCTTGGCATCGAGGTCAGATAGATAGAACGAGAACTCATCGGCTTTGTAGCCTGGGTTCAATGGCGCGCACGTCGCTCCCGAAGCCACCGCCACGAACGCGACGGCCATCTCCGGCCCGTTCGGCAACACCAGGGCGACCCGGTCGGCCGGACCGATACCGCGGGCGTTTAGCGCCGACACGGTGCTTTCTATCTGAGCGAAAAGACCGCCGTAGCTCAATGGCGAACGTCCAAGTGAGAGAATCGCTTCTTTCTCGGGGCTATCGCGGGCGTGTGTGGCAATCAGATCAGCGAGGGTTCGAGACACGGCATTCGTAGACATTGTCACCATTATCAGTCATCCAACCTCACGAAGCTCTAGCTGCAAGCCCCCGACTCGCAAGCTAAGTAATGTGTTTCGCAAATCAAATACGGTTACGTCTCGGGTTTACCACGTAGGGGCGGGGCCCTGTGCCCGCCCGCCCAGCATGGCGGCGGTGGCCCCGGCACAGATACGCACCCGCCTTCCCAAAGTCACTGTATCCTGCGATCCTCAATAGGCGACCAAAGACGCCTGCCTGATCTGGGATGCTATCGTAGACAGCGGCGTGATTCGCCGCTTGCATCCTCATACGAGTTCGAAAGGTCAACCAGCATGAACAAGACACATCGCAGACGTTTCCTCACCAAGGGCATCGCCGCCGCCGCGGTAGCCGGCGCCGCCGCTGCCCCCCTGGCCGCGCAGTCGAAGCCGGAGCGCAAGGTCCATTGGCGCGGCGACAAGAAGCCCGACAATCCGCTCTTCAGTGGCCTTGTCACCTACGGCAACCTGGTCTTCGTGGCCGGCAAGGGCGCCCACTTCGACGGCGACATCAAGGCTCACACCGACCACGTGCTCAACAGCATCGAGGCGGAGCTGAAACGCGCCGGGTCGTCGATGGACAATTGCTTGAAGTGCAACGTCTACCTGCACGACCTCAACGACTACAAGGGAATGAACGAGGTCTTCCGAGGACGCTTCGGCGACAACCCGCCCGTACGTACGACCGTCGCCACATACGGCGGCGTGCCCGGCGACTCCCTGGTGGAGATCGACGTCATTGCCTTCCGCTAGGCCCCCCCAGTCGGGGCTCCGATGGTTGCCGGCCGCTTGGCGCGCGGCCCTCGTTTGCGTGGTCAGTTGCGGCATTGCGTTACTGGCCCCCTCGACCGCGAGGGCCGCGGATGTTTCCCACCTCGAAGCGCTCGCGACGCTCGATGCCGTCGCGGGCCGTGAAGTCGCGGCGCGCCGCTATGTGGAGGCACACGCCGGTGGTGCGCAAGTCGTTGACAACACGGGCTCGCTCACCGCGACTTTCGGCAGCGGGTCCCCGCACACGCTGCTTGTTGCGGGCCTCGACGAGCCGGGATTCGTCGTCTCGCTGATCGACGAGCAAGGCTTCCTCCGGCTGCATCGCCTGGCGGACCCGACGCCTCACTACCAGTTCGACAGCTTCTTCTCCGGGCAGCCGGTCAACGTGGGGCTCGGCGCCGGCAAGCGGTTGCTCGGAGTTGCCGCGGCGCCGTCGGTGCACCTCGACGATCAACGTCCCTACGGCACGCGCTCACCGCGGGAGGCCGGCCTCTTCGTGGACATCGGCGCTTCGACCCGGCAGGAAGCGCTCGCGGCCAGCGTTGAGGTACTGCACGCCGTCACCTTCATCAAGCAGTTTGTTCGGTTGGGGAAGGGAAGTCGCGTCACTGCCCCGTGGGTATCAAGCCGCGCCGCCGCCGCCGTGTTGCTGACGCTTGCGGAAGCAATGGCGCGCACGCCGCCGGAAGGCCGCGTCACGTTGGCCTTCGTCACACAGCAGCACTACTACCAGGCAGGGCTGGTTCGCGTCTTGCAGCGAGTTAAGGCGGATCGGGTGGTTCTCCTGCGGCCGGGCGGCGGCGCGCGTCC
>JAKZVK010000441.1:0-2896 GCA_047516085.1 Bryobacterales bacterium | reverse complement strand
GCGGGAGCGCACGCTCCAGCCGCCGTGCCCGCTCGGCGAGAACGTACTCGATGCCTGCGAGGAGACCTTCCCGCCGGTCGTCGCGCGTGCGGCAACCCGCGCGGGCGAGCCTGCCTACCAGGTGGACCGGCTCATCGAGTGCCGTACGCTCATCCGCCGCGAGGTGCTCGGCCGAAAGAAGGGCAAGCCGCACACGGCCGATCTCGATTGGCGAGGGTTTGTCGATGCAGGGCTCGACGTGCCCCTGCCCAGGCCTCCCCAAGAGCGCGAGTTGGAGGAACGCGCGCGCCGCGAAAAGGCGGGGGCGCTCGATCAGCTCTTCCGCTCGCGTCTCTGCGTGCTGATCGGCCGGGCCGGGACGGGCAAGACGACGCTGCTGCGGATGCTCTGCTCGCTTCCCGGCCTCGCCGAGAAGGGGCTGCTGCTCCTCGCACCCACGGGCAAGGCCCGTGTGCGCCTGGAAGACCAGACCGGCATGCGGGGTGCCGGCCAGACGCTGGCGCAGTTCCTGATCCGGCAGCAGCGCTACGACGGGGAGACCGGCGCCTACTTTCCCAAGCGCAGCGCGCCTCGCTGTGGCGACTACCGAACCGTGATCGTGGACGAGTGCTCTATGCTGACCGAAGAGCAGCTCGCGGCGCTGATCGACTCGCTCAGAAACGTCGAGCGGTTCGTGCTCGTCGGGGACCCGCGCCAACTCCCGCCGATCGGGGCCGGTCGCCCGTTCGTGGACATCGTTCGAGAGCTCGAGCCCGAGAACGTCGAGACGTTCTTCCCGCGCTGCGGGCCGGGCTATGCCGAGCTCACGATCCCGCGACGCCAGAAGGGCGAAGCCGGGGCCGACATGCTCCTGGCATCGTACTTCAGCGGACGGCCGCTCGACCCTGGCGCAGACGCCGTGTTCGACGAGACCGAGGAAGTAATGGACGGACGCCTGCGCCGCGTGCGGTGGAACCACCCGCAGGAGCTTCAGGAGAAGCTCGTCGAGGCGCTCGTCGAGGCCCTCGGTCTCGCCGGACCGGACGACGAGATGGGTTTCGAGGAATCGCTGGGCGGCGCGCGTCACGGGGACATCCCGTGGGCCTTCTTCTGGAACCGGTTCGGCGACAACCCGGGGGCCGCCGCGCGGACGGAATCGTGGCAGATGCTCTCGCCCGTGCGCGCCGGGCTCGTGGGGGTGGACGCGCTGAACCGCATGCTCCAGACGCGGTTTCGGGCGAAGGCGCGCGAGCTTGCCGATACGGAGGGCTGGGGCCGCAAGGTGCCGCGTCCCGTCGGCCCGCAGATGCTCCTCTACGGAGACAAAGTCATCAACGTCATCAACCAGCGCCGGCGCGACGTCTGGCCGAGGCCCGCTGGGGAGGCCTACCTCGCCAACGGCGACATCGGCATCGTCGTCGGACAGTACAAGACAAGGAATTTCAGTGGCATGCCGCGGAAGCTCGAGGTCGAGTTCGCCGGGCAATTGGGCCCCAAGTACGGGTTCTACCGCGGCGAGTTCGGAGACGAAGGCCGCAACCCGCTCGAGCTGGCCTACTGCCTGACGGTGCACAAGACCCAGGGCAGCGAGTTCGGCGTCACCTTCGTCGTGCTCACCAACCCCTGCTGGCTGCTCTCCCGCGAGCTCTTGTACACGGCGCTGACCCGCCACCAGGACCGGATGGTTATCCTGCACGAGGGCCCGCTTGTCGAGTATCGCCGCTATGCAGGCGACGAGCACTCGGAGATCGCCCGGCGCATGACGAACCTCTTTGCGGATCCGCTGCCGCGCGAAGTAACCGTCAACGCGCAGCAACGCTTCCTCGAGGAAGGGCTCATTCATCGAACCGAGCGCGGTGACCTCGTGCGCTCGAAATCCGAGCTGGTGATTGCCGACAAGCTTCACGCCCGGGGGATCGACTACGCCTACGAGCAGCCTCTCGTGCTGCCCAATGGTCGCACCCGCTACCCGGATTTCACGATCGCGGATCACGCGCGCGGCGTGACGTTCTACTGGGAGCATCTCGGCATGCTCGACGACCAGGGGTACAGAGCCCGATGGGAGGGGAAGCGTGCCGAGTACCTGAAGTGCGGAATCGGGCCTCACGAGGACGGTGGAGGCCCGGAGGGAACGCTGATCGAAACCCGCGACGAGCCGGGTGGGAGGCTGGACGCAGCGGCGATCGCATCGGTGATCGACGGAGTGATCTTGGGTTGACGCATGAACCTTCACCCAAGCAAGGGTACCGACCAGATTCGTGCAGAAATACACGCTAAGGCTCGCGCAGCTTGAGCTTGGCGGGGTCGATCTTGATCTCGCCGTAGAGGATGACGTTCCACCAGCAGTTCGTCACGTCAATTAACCCTAATCCGAAAATAATTTACGTCGTAAGTACGAGTGTAATGTTTTCATAGAGCTTTTGTGTCGGGAGATCCTCTGACAGCCTCAGTGAGGCGCGTCCCCCCGTTCGTGTAAGGCGGCCTGCTTTCGCAATGAAAAGAAAACGAAGAGTTCGCACGCTGTGAAGGAAATAGAGAAAGGTCCGCTTGCGGGACCGATTCTTGTTCTCTGCGATAGTGTCGATCTGGAATCCACGGCAGAGATTGTGAGCCAGGATGCTCAATTGCTTCCAGGCGCTGTTGGCCGCGTAGTTTTTGGAGGGAACGACATCCAAAGCAAATTCTCCGCATAGTTCCGCCAGAGTTTTCTCTTGTCCTCCACGTCCGGCGGTAAACTCCCACATGGCCTTCAGGCCGAGAGACTTGTCGGTGGCTATCGCATTGTTGCATAAATCGCTTCGGCACGTCCGCTTGTCTCCGATGGGCCAGGGTGCCAGCATGAGGAATGACGCCGAATCAATACACGTTCCGGTACCGAGTACGCAACTGGTCAGACTACAATCGGGCGCTGATCGCC